>WRDL01000006.1 GCA_009784095.1 Coriobacteriia bacterium
TCCAGTTGGGTGATCTTGCGTTTGGAAAGGGGGGCGGTAGCGATACGTGAATCGGGGCTCGCCTGTTGGGCGAACGTCTCGATGCCCGGCGCGACGTTGAGGTGCTCAACGACCTCGGCGATGACCGAGCCCATTTCTCGATCATCGATCCTCTCGAGCGCGTCCATCGCCATGACCAGACGTGTCGAGCGAATGCTCGCCAACCACACCAGGCACCCTATCTCGATGAGCGTGAGCAACCCGATCAACATCCACAGCAACTCCAGCGGAAAGTGGGCGCGGGTCAAACGCGGCGCGGGCGGTACTTCTTTTTGAGAGAATACCGAGACGCGCGAATTGCCTTGATCGACGACCCAGATCTGATCGGTGGAATACGCGATCGCCGACGGATAGAGAAGCTGCCCTTCTTGCGAACCCGCAATGCCGTAGGAGGTGATCATCTCACCGGTCCTGCGGTCGAGCGTGATGATCGAGGCTCCCATTCCATCGAGCACGAAAACCTGTTCATCGTCGTCGGTCGTGACCGCGACCGGAAGATCGAGCAGACGGGTCGTACCTCGCTCGGCGTATTCGCCACTTTGGGTGGTCGTGGTCTCATCGGAGCTGCCGTAGATCCAGCTGAGCTCGAGTTTCTCATCGATCACCTCGAATGCTTGCACGCGGTAGTTGAACGTATCGCACACCAAAAGTGTGCTTGAGGTCTCATCGGAGATCCCCGCCAGATCGCTGGGATTATTGAACTGTCCGGGTCCTTCACCTCGGGCATAGTAGCCCCATTCGAAATCGCCATCGAGTGTGCCGCGCGTCACTCCGGAATAGCTCAGCACCCACAATTCCTCGGTTCCGTCCCGGTTCTCGATGACTGCGACCGCCTTAGGGGGCTCTTCAGCAAAGCGCACCGAGCGGACCGGTTGGTGATATTCATCGAAGATGACGAGTTTTTGCAACGCGGCATCGACCACATAGACCTGTCCGGTCGAGGCGACCGCGATCGAGGTCGGCAGTTCCAGTCGGTAGTCCGGCTCGGTCCCCCCATCGAACGACCCGGTACGCTCGCATTCCAGATCAAGGATATAGACCATCGCGCGATAACTGTCGGTCACGAATACCTGACGGCGCTCCTCGTCGACCGCGATGCCGGAAGGTCGGCGCAATATCTCGCCGGCCGTCCCATACCACGAGACCATGAACTGGGTGGAGTAGGTCCCGACCTCGGGCGGTCCCTCGGTCGTAGCGATGACCGATTGATAGACGAGCAGCCAGATCAACGCCAGAGCGATCAGCACGCCGATCAGTATGCAGCCGAGTGTGACGGTCAGCTGGCGCTGACGCGTGGCATGGGGGAAGCGGACCGAGATGGCGGTGGCGTTCTCGCTCACGGAAGAAGTCCTTCGATATTGATACCGGTCTGCATGCTCGGCTCCTCTATGCCGTGCGCGAATGCTTCGGGGTCCTTGGAACGGATCTCGCTCAATGCGACTTGTGCCGCGCGTGAGTCCGGATTGAATGCAAGCGCCCATCCATAGGCGTTCGCCGCGTCCTCCCATCGTCTCAGAGAGACTGCCAGATTACCGGCTTCTTCGTAGTATTGCGTCGATGCCGGAGGTATCTGTGCCGCACGTATCAGGCTTTCGAACGCATCACTGTGTTCGCCTTCATTAAGAGAGAGTTGCGCCTGCATATAATACGCGTCGCGCGCAATATCGGTCGGTAGCTGTGTGCGATCCAGCAGCTCAGAGATGACCTGTTGCGCATCGCTGAAGTGCTCGGTCTCGAACAGCGCGCGCGCATACATGAGCGTGATCTGCGCATGATCGGGGAATTGCTCGCTGAGAGCTCTTGCGTCTTTGAGCGCGCGGTTGAATTGCTTCGCGTTCAAGCGTGCTTCGAGAAGGAGTGCGGAAGCATCGGCATAGGGAGTGCGTCCCTCCTCGGTGGGCCCAGTCCCATAGGTCCGTTCTGCCTCGCGCACCTCATCTTGGGCCACGATGATGTCGCGCTCGAACTGGTTGCGCGGGGTGGGGACCAGCCAATTGTTCGGCACCGCGAAGCTTAAGAACAGGATCGAGCCGATCAGCAGCGCGATCGCCATCAGGACCGCCGCAAGCAGTCCTTGCTGAGCGGGGGTGAGCGTATCGATGTTGAGTCTGCGCTTCGGTGCGCTCATCGAATCTCGTAACCGGACTCGCCGATGACCGAATCGAGTTCTGCCGCAAGTCCCACCGCATTGCTGTCGACCTTCAGCCCCATGACCGCTACCATCGTGCGGTCGGTCTTCTGATCGTATATGCTCAGCTCGACGACATCGTCTCCGGGAAAATGACGAAAGATCTGTTTGAGGTCATCGGAGAACTTCGTGGTCTTGACCTGCTCGGGGGTCGCCTTGATCCGCAGCCGCTTGCGCGGACGCGCCATCTCGGTCCCGTCGAACGGCTCGACCTTGCTTACGATCAACTTGTCGCCGCGGTCATCGGCCTCGTATTTGGCCGAGATCCGTACCGTCGCGTCATCGACGATGAAATCGCGGTATTGTTCGAGCACTTTGGGAAAGACCACGCACTCGATCGACCCGCCAAGGTCTTCAAGGGTCATGAGCGCCATCATAGGACCACGCTTGGTCGGGCGGATCTCGACCTTGGAGAGCATCCCGGCGAACCAACCCTTCTCGCCGCCTGCGAATTCCTCGACCTGGTCGAGGGTATAGTCGGTCGCTCTGTCCATCTGTTTCTCGATCTCACGCAGCGGATGATCCGATGCGTAGACACCGAGCAACTCCTTTTCGAAGGAGAGTTTTATGCGCTTGTCCCAATCGCACGGCTCCGGATCCGGGATCGTGGTGGTGAACCCATGGTCCTCTTCGCCGAACAGATCGAAGAAAGAGACCTGCCCGCTGCAGCGATCCTTGTAGCGTTGAGCCGCTGCCTCATAGAGCCCGTCCTCTGCCAGCATCATATAGAGCTGGCGGCGCGGATAGCCCGTCGAGTCGAACGCACCGGCTTTGATCAGAGACTCGACCGTTTTTGCACCGACGATCCTCGGATCGATCCGCTCGATGAAGTCGTTGAGCGTCGTGAATGGTCCGCCCTCGTCGCGTACCGCGATGAGGTGCTCGACGACCGCCTCGCCGATTCCGCGAATACCGGTCAACCCGAAGCGGATACCCTCGCCGAGGACCGCGGTGAAATCACTTTGCGACGCGTTGATATCGGGCTGGAGCACTTCGATACCCGATTTTCGACACTCGTTGATATATTTGATGAGGCGGTCGGTCTTACCCAGATACGAACTGAGCACCGCCGCCATCGTCTCTTCGGGATAGTGTGCCTTCAGGTAGGCGGTACGCATCGTGATGACCCCATAGCTTGCGCTGTGCGATTTGTTGAATGCGTACTCGGCGAACGGCTCGATGTCGGTCCACATCTTGGTGGCGATCGCCGGATCATAGTTGTTGGCAGCTGCACCCTCGATCCAGTCGGTCTTGAGCTCATCGAGCACCGAACGGATCTTCTTACCCATTCCCTTGCGCAGTTTATCGGCTTTTGCCGCGGAAAAACCGCACATCTCCATCGAGACCTGCATGACCTGCTCTTGATAGACGAATGTACCGTAGGTCTCTTCCAATATCGGTTTGAGCCGCTCATCGTAGTAGGTGACCGGACGCCTGCCGTTCTTTCTGGCGACGAAGTCTTCGACCATGCCGCTTTTGAGTGGTCCGGGACGATAGAGTGCGAGCACCGCGATGATGTCGGCAAAAGACGTCGGCTTCAGTCTTTTGAGAAGGGCGCGCATCCCTTGGGACTCGACCTGGAACACACCGGCGGTATCTCCCTTTGAGAGGAGTTCGAACGTCTGGGGATCGTCGAGCGGTATCTCGCTCTCGACTAGACGGATCCCATGGTTGTCCTCGATGTTGTGGATGGCGCGTTGGATGACCGAGAGGTTGCGTAGTCCCAAAAAGTCCATTTTGAGCAGACCAAGACGTGCGACGGTCGGACCGTCGAACTGGGTGATAACGCCACCTTCCTTGGTGTCGTATTTGACGGGCACGTAATGACTGACCCGCTCGGGTGCGATCACGACCGCAGCGGCATGCACACCCTCACCACGGATAATGCCTTCGATACGCAAGGCTTCATCGGTGATCCTTTTGACCTCAGCCTCTTGCTCATAGGCTTTCGCATAATCCGGATTGCCCTTAAGCGAACTATCGAGTGTCGCATCGAGATCCTGCATCACCAACTTTTGCGCGATGCGGTCGGGTACGTGATAGGGATAGTCCATAATGCGTCCGACATCGCGGATCGCCATCTTGGCTTTGCTCTTGTTGAACGTGACGATCTGCGCGATCTTGTCGTCACCATATTTTTCACGCACGTAATCGATGACCTCGCCACGACGGAGGTCGTCGAAGTCCATATCGATATCGGGCATCTCGGTACGTTCGGGGTTGAGGAAGCGCTCGAAAAGCAGTCCGTATTCGAGCGGATCGAGATCGGTGATCGAGAGTGCGTAGGCGATGATCGAACCTGCCGCGCTGCCTCTTCCCGGTCCCACACCGATGCCTTGGGACTTTGCCCACTGGGTGAAGTCGGCCACGATCAGAAAGTAAGCGCTGATGCCCTTGGAGGTGACGATCTCCAGTTCGTAGTCGAGACGCTCCATCACTTCGGGGGGAATCGGATCGCCATAACGTTGCTTGAGTCCTTCGATGCATTGTTCGTGCAGGTAATCGTTTTGAGTCTTATCTTGCGGAACATCGAAGACCGGCAAGATGATCTTGTCGAACTCGAGCTCGACATCGCATTTGTCCGCGATCTCGAGCGTGTTGGCGATCGCCTCAGGGTAGAGCGCGTGGACCTCTTTCATCTCGTCAGGGCTCTTGACATAGAACTCCTGGCACTTGAAGCACATACGGTCGGGGTCGTCGAACATCGCTCCGGTGCCGATCGTGAGCATCAGATCCTGGGTGTGCGCGTCATCACGCGTCAGATAGTGGATGTCGTTGGTCGCGACCAGTGGTAAGCCCATTTCGGCTCCAAGTTCAGCGATCTGCGCAGAGAGGTGATCTTGCGAAACGCCTCGGTCGGTCACGATCCCCTGGTTCTGGATCTCGAGGTAGAAGTTACCCGGCTCGAAGGTCTCGGCATAGGTCTGGGCCCAATGCCGCGCCTGCTCGATATTATCGAGCTCGATGCTTTTCGAGATGATACCGGACATGCATGCCGAGGTACCGATAAGCCCTTTGGAGAATCGTTGGAGCAACTCAAGGTCGACACGAGGTTTGTAGTAAAAGCCTCCGATAGCGGCGTGCGAGCTGAGCGACATCAGGTTGTGATAGCCCTCGAGGGTGCGCGCGAGAAGGAGTAAATGATAGAGATTGGGTTTGCCTTCACGCACGTGGCGTGAATCGGGAGTGAAGTAGACCTCACAACCCAGAATAGGTTTGATCCCCATCTTTTCCGCGGTCTTGTAAAAGTCGAACGCGCCGAACATATACCCATGATCGGTGAGCGCCATTGCGGGCATCTCGAGCTCTTTTGCGCGCGCGATAAGCGGTTTGACCCGCGCTACTCCATCAAGGAGCGAATACTCCGTATGAGTATGCAGATGAACGAACGACATGAACTATACGTAGGTGAGCCAGTGTTTGTAAGCCTCATTCTCGCCACGAACTGCATCAAAGAACGCCTTTTGTAACTTGAGGGTGACCGGCCCAGCCACTCCTTCTCCTACTTGAATTCCGTCGCACATGCGGACCGGCACCAGCTCGGCGGCGGTCCCGGTCATGAAGAACTCGTCCGCGGTGTACAGATCGGTGCGCACGAGCGAGCATTCGATCGCCTCGTAACCGAAATCACGCGCGATATCCATCACGGAATCGCGGGTGATGCCGACCAGAACGCCGTCGCTGACGCACGGTGTCATGAGGGTATCGCCCTTGACGATAAAGAGGTTCTCCCCGGTGCCCTCGGCGACCTGTCCGACCTCATTGAGCAGGATCGCCTCGTTATAGCCGTGACGATTGGCCTCCATCCGTGCAAAGGAGCTGTTCAGATAGTTACCGCATGCCTTGATCGCAGGTGGAGAGGCATTGTAAGAACGTTGGCGCCAGCTTGAGACACCGACCTCTACGCCGTTGATCAGCGCATCTTCGCCCAGATACGAGCCCCATGGCCAGACCGCGACGATGAACTCGACCGGCGCAGGAAGCGGATCGACTCCCATGGAGCCGTAACCACGGAAGACGAGTGGACGAATGTAGCACTCCTTGATGTCGTTGGCCTTGATCGTGTCGATCACGATCTGGCAGAGCTCTTCGACCGTATAATCCAGATCCATGTAGAGCATCTTCGCGGACTCTTTGAGACGCGTCATGTGCTCGGTCAGACGAAAAACTGCCGGTCCATCGGGAGTCTCGTAGCAACGTATGCCCTCGAAAACTCCTGATCCGTAGTGCAAGGCGTGCGAGAGGACATGGACGCGGGCGTCGTCCCATTTCTCCAGTTTTCCATTTTTCCAGATGAATTCAACCGTTGGTTGTGGCATCTTCGTCCCCCTTCATTCGTGATACGTGTTGAGTGTTTCAGTGTACCTTATGCAGCTGCGAAAAAGTAGGGTGAGGGGTAAGAATGATATGAGAAAGTTACCAAAATGGGACGCTGGTGGGACGGAGGGGTCTGGGACGGAGGGGTCGGTTCCTTTCGTCTCATTGGGACGGTGGGGTCGGTTCCTTTCGTCTCATTGGGACGGTGGGGTCGGTTCCTTTCGTCTCATATGTGTCGGGTACCGGTGACCCTAAGAATTAACGATCAGTTTCAGTCCATACTCTTCATAGGACTGCAATGTGCTGTCTGCGCTCAACAGTGTGCAATTCTCTCGCATACACTGCCATACGATCATGCGATCAAAGGGGTCTCCATGCATTTTGGGAAGACGATAGCTCGATATCAGATCCTCATTCTTTAGTGGGAGAGAATGGAGATAGATACGTGACAAGGTCTGTTCGAACTCCTCTGGCGTGTGTCCTGCTAAATCAAGTTTGCCCAGTCCATATTTGATAGAGATCTCCCACAAGCTGATCGGTGAGTAATAAATGCTATTCCGTTCACCCTCCAGTATTGAGCTGATATCATCCTTTATTCTTGATGTATCGTTTCGTGACCAAATCAGAATGCTAGTATCTAACAAGTATTTCATGATGCCAAGAACTCCTCGTCGGTCATCTTCCAGTCATCCGAGAAGGTGATCTCCCCCCAGTGCTCTAGATCTCCCAGTTTCCGTTCAGCGGGCTTTTCATACTCACTTGGGTGGATGAAATAGGCAACGACCTCACGTTTCTTTCCTCGGGTGATTGCAACCGGGCTTCCCGATTCAACGATCTTTAGAACCTCGGAAAACCGACTCTTTGCCTCTGCGATTGGAAACTGGACCATGTGTTTTGCTCCTTTAATATCCTATTGCAGCACCTAGTATCCCGATTGTAGTCAAGTTAGTCATGTTAGTCAAGTTAGTCAAGAACAGAGGAGTGAACAGATCAAACTTCATGCAATGAAAGTTTTATTTACCTGTCGAATAGTTCTACTCGGACTATCAAGTAAATGCTGATGAATATCGTTTGCTGTGTTTTTTTGAGTGTGGCTGGGGTACCAGGATTCGAACCTAGATAGCTGGTACCAAAAACCAGAGTCCTGCCTTTAGACGATACCCCAATATGCCATATAACGCATACTCAGATACGCGAGAATGCGCGATTAAGAAGTGTAGCATAAAAATGTGGAACGCGTACGGTGGGACCCTACTGTCCCACTACTGTCCCCTGTCGTCCCGTTACTGTTCTGCTCGAGTTGAAAGCGCCTGCTCCATGATGCGCTTGTCTGCCGGCTTATCGACATCGGCCCCGATCTCGGCGAACGGAGTGATGATGCCGGCTGCATTGATGTGGAACAGCTTGTTGATCCGGTCCTCCGCATCGCGAATGCTCAGCGCTCCGAGCGCATATTTTGTCGCGATCTGCGGTCCCAGAAGTTTTGCGGTCTTTACCGGATCCTTGCGCGCGTCCATATATTCACCGATGATCGGCTGAATGATCTTGGCCGCTCTCTGGGTCGTGGTCATCAGATTGCCACCGGTGACGCGCCCTTCTTTCAGCTTAAGATAGGTGCGCGCACTGCCGGGGAATTGCTTGTTCATATCATCCTCAAGTATGAGCGGATAGGAGAACTCTGCGCGACGCTTCTCGGTCCTCTCGGTGAAATCATCGACCGCTTCTGCGCTGAGTGCGGGAATGTCGGCGGAGACCCATATCAGAGGATTCGAATCATCGACATACTCGAAAGCTTTCTCGCAATTCTCAAGGAGTGTGCCTGCGTGTTCTATCACCGTGACATGCGATGCCCAGGGCGCGATCGCCGGTACACGTGCGATCACAACGAATATCCGATCGACCGTCTTTGCTTGACGAAGCGCATCGACCACCCACTCGACCATCGGTCTTCCTCCGATCTCGAGAAGACCTTTTATCGGCTGGGCTGGATCGACCGAGGTGCCGTCACCCCCGGCAAGCACTATCGCATCATACGTACTCGTCATACTCATCGCTTTCGTTTCCTCCCGCTTGGGTCTGCGACCCGCTCGTTCCTTTTGGCACCCATCAGATGCCAGTCGGCTTATACGTCGTCATTTATGCCTTTTGATTTTAACGCAGAGTGGTCGCAACCGACCAAAATCCTTGAGCCTGTGCCGCATCAGCGAGCTCGGCCGCCTCTTCTTTCGACTGGACCAGCGCAAAGCAGACCGAGCCGCTTCCACTGACCTGGGCGCAATCGGTCTGAGGCTGAGCGCGCAACCACTCGAGGGTTTTGCCGACCTCGGGACAGACCTCGATCGAGGCATCGGCAAGATCGTTGACCAGTGGCGGATGTGCAACTGAGGCGCCTACGCGGTCGAACGTACGATAGACCTCGGCGGTCGAGGCATGAACACCGGGGACTTTGACCAGCACCAAAGGTATGCCGGTCCGTGCGGGAAGTGATCTCTTGATGACATCTCCGCGCCCCACCAGATGCGTGCACGGGGTCGGCGCAAGGAATGCCGCCACATCGGCTCCGAGATCGCGTGCGATCGCAAGTAGTCGCTCGTCATCTGGCGCGACCTCCCAAAGATCAGCCAAAGCGCGCAACACTGTCGCCGCGTTCGATGAACCGCCTCCGAGTCCACCGCCATGCGGTATACGCTTCTCAATATGGATATGGTAGGGCACTTCGCGTCCAAAGACTTCGCCCATCTTGAGCGCCGCCTGATAGGCAAGGTTGCGCTCGGGAGCGATACCAAGATCGGTCGAGGTCGACAGACTGAGCCACTCGGCATCCTCGATGGTGATCGTGTCACCGAACGAGAGCAGATGGATGATCGTTTCTACCGGGTGATAGCCGCTCTCATCTGGAGGGCTGACATTGAGTACGAGATTGACTTTGGCGGCAGAGTCGAGTTGCACTACTCGTCTTCAGCGAGCCAAGGAAAAAGCATCTCTCCGGTCTGCGGATCAGAGAGCTCGACCTGACGGGTCAACACATCAGAGAACTGATATGTCGCGCGCGCGGTGCGTTGGCGTTTCTCTATAGTTTCGATAACAAAAAGCGATGGGTGTATCTGATGGACGATGCCCTCACGCTCGAAGATCTTCGAACGACCCATATTTGCCTTCACCTTGATTGGCTGACCTTGCATTTCTTCAAGGCTGCTTCGAATTTCCTTTATAGCAAAAGGAAGTTTGTTCATGCGTGTGTAACCTTTCGAATCCAACCGCCATTATAGCAGGTGAAAAGTGGCATATCTAGAGGTGATTGTGGTTATTATGAGGGGATTTGCAAATAACGGACCTCCTGAAAGGTCAATCCTTGGGCGGGAGCGGTCGGCCCGGCTTGTGTGCGATTACACGCAACGAGTACTTCTTCGACCCATGAGGAATCTTTTTTTTCTCGACCGACCTCGACCAGGGTTCCGACGATAACACGTACCATCGAATGCAGGAAGGCATTGCCCTCCACCGCGATGGTGAGCAGACGCTCCCCCATGATCGTCTCATAGTCGAATTCAATGGCGGTCACCTCGCGCCGGGTCGAGAGATCCTGATCATGAAGATCCTTCGCGCTTTGAGCGACACAGAACGACGCAAAGTCGTGCTCACCGATCAGGGAGCGCGCTCCCGCACGCATCTCCTCGACATCGAGATGCTGGGGTATATACCAACAGTACGGTGCCATGAAAAGGGGTGGTCGATCGTCTTGCGCGATACGGTAGAGATACAATCGCGAGACGGCATCGAAGCGTGCGCTGAACGAGTCGTCTTGGAGCCGGATATCGCGCACCATCATATCAGACGGTGTCAATGCGTTGATCGAGCGGATCAGTCTATCCCCATCTTCGAGAGCTGATGCGGGGACCTTGCAGCTGACGACCTGACCGAGCGCGTGGACTCCCGCGTCGGTCCGCCCCGCACAGACCGTTTCGGTCGTCGCACCGAGCACGACCTCGAGGGCGGACTCGAGTTCGCCCTGGACCGTTCGCGCCTCACTTTGTCGCGCGAACCCCGAGAAGTCGGTCCCGATATAGGCGATGGTCAGTGCGATGGTGCTCATCATCTAGATCATGCCTCTGGTGGAGAGGACCCATGCCACGATACAGAGCACGAGCGCCGCACCGAGCGCGAGCGTGTCGCGCAGGTGCCACTTGAGTTCGCGTAATCGCGTACGTCCTTCCCCGGTATAGCAACGTGATTCCATCGCGAGCGCGAGATTGTCCGCGCGTCGGAAGAGTTGGACCAACAACGGCACCAACACCGGTATCCACGCTTTCACCTTGGTCAGGATACTCCCGGTGGTGAATTGGGCGCCGCGTGCTGTCTGCGCCAGCACGATCCGCTCGGCCTCATCGGCGATCGTCGGGATGAAACGCAACGCGATCGAGAAGACCAATGCGATGTCGTCGACCGGCACGTGCAGGACGCGCAGCGGTGAGAGTATGCTCGTGATCGCATCGGTCAGTGACACCGGAGAGGTCGTGAGCGCTATGAGCGTGGTCGCACTCACCAAAGCAAGCAGTCGCAACATGAAGTACAGACCGCGCAGCGCACCGGGATACGAGATACCCAGACCCGAAACGGTGATGTCGGGCTCGACCCCTCCCCATGCGATGGTATTGGCCAGCAACGTGAAGATACTGATGAGCATGATCGGCATCGCGATCGTGCGCAAAGCACGAAACGGGACACGTGCGACAAGATAGCCGACCAAGATCAACACGATGATGAGTCCGAGTATGAACGGCGAGTTGATGCTGAAGAGAAGGATCGAGACCAATACGATGATCATCAACTTCACGCGTGGATCGAGTGCGTGGATGAATGAATGCCCCGGAATATACATGCCGATGGGTACCTTAATCAAGTGAGATCACCTGGCTTGCATACTCGATGAAGTCCTCGACAGTGTGCGTGACCACGATGACCCCACTGTGAGCCGTCGCCTCGACCAGTGTTTTGATGATCAGAGCACGTCCCGGACCGTCGAGTCCTGCGGTCGGCTCATCAGCGAGGATGAACGCCGGCTTGTAGGCCAATATCCCGGCGATCGCAACACGACGTGCCTCTCCTCCGGACAGGTGGAACGGCGAGCGATCACCGAACGTGTCGGCGTCCAGCCCGACCTCGGCGAGCGCCTTGTCCGCCAGCTTGAGCGCCTCTTGTGGCGCGACGTTGAAGTTACGGGGTCCGAACGCGACATCTTCGCGCACCGTTTCTGCGAACAGCGCCGATTCGGCATCTTGGAAGATCAACCCTACCTTGCCACGATTGTCATGGTCGGTGATCGGGGAACCGTCAAGGGTAACGAAGCCTTCGGTCGGATCGAGCAGACCCGCCATCACTTTGAGCAGTGTCGACTTTCCGCTCCCGGTGTGGCCGGTCACCACGATCAACTCGCCCTGGGTGACCGACACACTCATATCGGTGAGCGCTTCGACCACCTGCTCGCCCAGCTCGTAGGTGACCGATACATCATGTGCCACCAGCTTGGATGGATGTTCGATCTTGGTCGTGGGTATCACCGGCAGTGCGAAGACCTGTTCGAGGTATGCATCCGGGTCAGGATCGAGGCTGAGGATGACATCGGCACGAGAAGTCTCCTCGCGATCATGGGTGACATGAACGATGCCGACCCCATCTGCCTTGAGCTCCTCCATGATCTGCATGATCTCGTCCCTTGAGGGGGGATCGAGCATCGAAGTGGGCTCATCGAACAGGATGTAGCGTGGTCTCATCGCGAGCGCTCCGGCGATCACGAGTCGTTGTTTCTGCCCTCCGGACAGCGAGCTGGGCTCACGCTCTTCGAAACCGTTCAGCCCGACCCGGGTCAACGCATCGGTGCATCGGACACGGATCTCATCGCGCGAGCAGCCCAGGTTCTCCGGTCCGAAGGCGACTTCGTCGAGAACGCTCGTCGCGACCAGTTGGTCATCGGGACGCTGTTGCACGTAACCGACGATCGCGCGGACATCGCGTGTGAATTCGGGATCGAATGGATCAAGCCCATCGACCGAGACCGATCCGGCAGATATCTTGGTCAGTGCGGTGATCGTGCGCAGGAGAGTGGATTTCCCGCTTCCGTTCGCGCCGACGATGCACACATGTTGTCCCGGCTCACATTCAAGCGAGACATCCTTGAAGATGACCTTCGTTCCGTACTGTACTGTGATGTTATCTACCTTGATCATTGACGCTTTATTATACGGTATCAGTTGGGGATCCCTGATCGATGGACAAGGGAGCAGATCCTTTCGGCTCCGCATTAATAATGTATTATACTTACTATAAACAATTTGTATATAACCGCTCTCTGCCCGGGATCTTGAAAGGAACTTCATGGGAAAAATGATGATCATCGCCACTGACTCGATCGGATCGAGCAATCACGCTCTGGGTACAGTCCTCATGACTTCCTTTTTCATGAATCTTGCCGAGGCCAGCGAGATCCCCCGATCGATCCACTTTCTCAATGAGGGCGTGCACCTTACCTGCGAGAATTCCAAAGTGCTCGATTTCATCAGATGTCTCGAGATGCGCGGGGCGGCGATCACCACGTGCCGGACGTGTCTGGAGTATCTCGATATCGAGAAGGATCTGCGGATCGGTAGTGTGGGGACGATGTTTGAAACGGTCGCCGATCTCATGTCGGCGGATGATACGATCGTGATCGCGTAGTGACTTCGCTACATGCCGATCGTGATCGCGTAGTGACTTCGCTACATGCCGATCGTGCGCGATCGGGTCGGCGCTTCTTGCACTTCATGCATACCATCGATCCGGCGCAGGGAACGCCACAGACAGTATTTGCAGACATTACCGCAGGTGCAGACCACGAAGAAGACGGTCAATGCGGCCTTGAGTGTCAGCATTATCTTTCCATCCCCGCTTGCCGTTGATCACGCTTCTCGCGATACCATCTTAGGACCCGTACGTCATCGCGCATGCTGTAGGCAAAGGCGGGCACTACTCCCAAGAAAGTCATCGCATAGACTCCGGTCGCGATCCATTCCTCGGTATGGTCCTCTTCGGCAGCGATCTCGTCGGTCGCCTCCTCGATATTCTCCGCGACATGAGCCGTCTCTTGCCCGGCGCCCTGGCCAACGCTTGAGACCTCTTTCGTGTATGCGACCGCGCCCAGCGTCGAGAATAGCACCACGCAGAGCAACAGCACGCTGAGCAGAAGGAGTGCCCTCATCATCGAAGCATGTTGTCTGAGCGAGCGCACGTTATGAGACCTTACTCACCAGGGAATCGAGCGCGGTCAGGACCGCTTTACGATAGTTGCGTCCGACCGGGATCCTCTCATCCGACTCGAGGACCAACTCGTCATGATCGACACGCACGACCTTGGAGAGCGCGACCACGTAGTTACGATGCACGCGCATGAAACCGTGATCCGCTAAAGTATCCTCGATCTTTCCCAGCGTCGAGTAGAATTCGAACGACCCCTCCTGATAATGCA
The DNA here is from genome assembly GCA_009784095.1 of Coriobacteriia bacterium. GTDB lineage: Bacteria > Actinomycetota > Coriobacteriia > WRKU01 > WRKU01 > WRDL01. The sequence continues at coordinate 14,043 of WRDL01000006.1, forward strand.
CCGTTACGATCTTGTGATCCACCGCAAAAAAGGCGATATCGGAGACGCGGACCGTCTGGGATGTACCCGCACACGAGAACGTGACGTATTGCAACGTATCCTCGATCACTCGATCCATAGCTCTTTTGAACGTATGTGTGAACATCTCCGGAGAGGTGACTCCTTTCAGCAGATAGGCGACCGCATCGACCTCGTATCCCTCTAACGCATACGCGGGGATCGTGGCAAGGATGATGATCTGGCAATCCGCTTCGAGCTTGCTGATCGCACGCAGTACATCAAGACCGGGATAACCGGGCAGGTCAACATCGGAAACGATGATGACCGGCTCGAGGCGGTACTTCTCTACGAAGTGGAGAAGCTGCTCTCCGGTCTTGCAGAACGCGATCTGAACAGGAACACCCTGAGCGAGACATGTTTGCTTGACCATTTGAGCATATCGTTTGACATGATCGCTATCGGTATCACAGAAGATCACTCGGAGAGGTGCACTCCCTTCGATGATCTTCTCGGTGATACCCATGACCTCGACTCCCTGCAGAGCTCGTGCTCCACGCGTTATTCTAGGTTACTGTCTTATAGTTTTCCACAAAATAGCGAAATTGGGTACTAATAGTGGCTCCGGTGGTATGAATACCACAAATGAGAAGGTTTCGAGCATGAGCTTGCACCTCATGGTCACCACTCCTCGGTCAGATGTTGCGTTAAGGCAATGAACTGCTCCGTATCGAGTGTCTCAGCACGCGAGGATCCATCGATACCGGTCGCGGTGAGCGCCTGATCGATCGCTTCGGAGGGGTAGATGGCGCGCAGATTGTTGCGCAACGTCTTACGTCTCATCGCAAACGACGCGTCGATGACCTCCCTAACCGCCCGGTAGCGTGTATGAGTCTCGAGCATGTTGGCGCGGTCGAGTCGGATCACCACCGAATCCACTCGAGGCGGAGGCAAGAAGTTGGAACGCGCGACCTCGAAATGGCCGGCCACTTTCGCAAGCAGAGCGAGTTTGACGGTATAGGCGCTGTAGTCCTTGGTCCCTTCCACGGCTCGCATGCGATCGGCGACCTCGGCTTGCACCATGACCGTTGCACCGGTCATATCCGCGATGTTCTCGAACGCGCGCAGGACCACGGTGGCAGCGACCTGGTAGGGAAGATTCGCGACGAGCTTCGAGGCGATGCCCGTCAACTGCTCGGGTGGCTCACGCAGGATCCGCGCGGCGTCACCTTCGATGATCTCGACGCGTTTTGGATCGATCAGCTCGGCAAGCGGTCCGATCAGCGTGCGGTCATATTCGATCGCGATAATGCGCGCCACGCGTTCTTGGAGCGCGACGGTCAACGTCCCGATGCCGGGGCCGACCTCGAGTATCGTGTCGCTTGGCTCGAGCGCGGCAAGATCGATGATGCGTCCGATGGTGTTGTCGTCGATCAGGAAGTGCTGACCCAGCGACTTCTTGGTCGAGAGCCCCAGCTCTTGTAAGCGTGCGATGGTAGCACGCGGTGTGGCAAGTGGCGAGTAGATCATCGCGGCTCCGAGATCGGAAGGTCGGTCCCTTCCGTCACATCCCACCTCAGCAGCCCTTCGTATGAAGAGCGCATCGCGGTGTCCCACTCACGAACGTTCTTGATGAAGATCTGTATGGTCGCGCGTGCCTTATCGAGCTTGTGCGCGTTCTCCTCCCTCAGCAATGCATCTACGTCATCGAGTCCCGAAAGGACGGTCGGCTCGCTGAGTGTGAACTCCGCGATGTTGGACACACTGGTGAGCGGCAACGTCACTGCTTGGGTCCCGAACGGATCTTGTCCGCTGCCGACGATCAACGCTGAGGCGGGTCGGCGTTGAGGGAATATCAGCGCTGTTCCACGCTGACGTTGCGCCCAGAAGATCTGCAGACGATCGATCAGCCCTTTCAGGCAAGCAGGGACCGAGGAGAAGTACACCGGAGTGATCCACAGCAATCCCGAGGCTTCGTTGAGCATGTCGACCAGCGTCGCCACACCGTCTTCATGCGCGCATTTGCCGGTCGCAACGCAGGTCAGACACCCGTTGCAGGGTTCTGTCCCACTCATGAGATCGAATGCGGATACGATGATCGTCTCCAGGTCAGCTACCTCACACGCATTGAACGCTTCGAGCGCCAGCGCGGCGCAGTTGCCGTCGCTGCGAGGGCTTCCCTGAACAACGAGCACCAATGGTCTGTCAGTTCCTTGATCAGGTAAAAGGTCGGATGGTGTATTCACGACGGATACTCCTCTTCGCTATAATCACACTCATGATTATACCTTCTCGCGAACAGAGGTCTGATGAGATGGACGTGGTGAGACCTGAACGTAGCTCCTCGCTCGATACTGCAGGTGCGAGCGCGTCACTCGACGGTGCGCTGGTCATGCTCGCCCGAATCACTCCCGCGGTCATCACCCATCTGCATCAGCGTTTCGATACGCTCGATGAGCAAGATCGACTTTTCGTGAACGCAGCTCCTTCCCCTCTGCGCCAGGCGCTGCGTATCGCCCAGATCGACCTGGCGCGTACCGCAGCGTTGCGGTTGGGACTCGAGCATGAAGCGGTCAAGTTGCACGCTGATGAAAAAGGACGCCCACGCATCATCACACCGGTCGGTCCTGTTCTCTTCCTAAGCGTCAGCCATAACAAGGATGCTCTTGCGATCGCGCTCAGTGCCAATCGGATCGGAGTCGATATCGAGCTGCTCCACGCGTTACCGCACCAGCCGATCACGATGCTGTTCTCGCCTGTTGAGCTTGAAGGCATCGTCGACGACGATGCTTTCACCCGCGCGTGGGTGCGCAAAGAGGCGTATGCAAAGTGGCTGGGTAGCGGACTGCGCGATGCTCTCGCCGAGGGAGTCTATGAGACCGAGACGATCGTGACCACCAAAGTGCTCGACGATCAGACACACTACCTGGGACTCGCCGGTCAGGATTGTGCACGTGCGACCATGACTGAGGTGTCACTCGTTGCTCTCTAGATAAGATACCGGGGTACGTCGACCTATCCCGCTTCCGGCTCACCTGTCTCGGGGCGCATCTGCGGGAACAGCAATACATCGCGGATCGAAGCGCTGTCGGTAAGCAACATCACCAATCGATCGATGCCGATACCCATACCACCGGCCGGTGGCATGCCGTACTCTTGGGCGCGCAGATAATCCTCGTCCACGCTCATCGCTTCCATATCACCTGCCGCCTTGGCGCGGGCTTGGTCCTCGAAGCGTTGGCGCTGATCGACCGGGTCGATCAACTCGGAGAATGCGTTGGCGAACTCTCGACCGGCGATGAACAGCTCGAAACGATCGCAATAGATCGGATCCTCTTCATTGCGTCGCGACAGCGGTGATACCTCAGCGGGATAGCGATAGACGAACGTCGGCTCCCAAAGCGTCGTCTCGACGAGCTTCTCGAACAGCTCAAGTAGGAGCTTTCCGCTCCCATAGGAGTCCTCGTAGAAGATCTCGTGCTCATCGCAGAGCGCGCGCAGCTCATCGACGCTTGAGTGCGCGGAGAGTGGGCGCTGCAGCCGCTCGCTGATCAGCTCGTCCATCGTCACGCGGCGCCATGGTGAGGCGAGCGAGACCGCTCGGTCCTGATAGCTCAACTCGAGTGTACCCAATATCTCTTGTGCGACCGTTGTGATCAGCCCTTCGGCAAGCTCCATCATCGTCTCCATCGAGCCATATGCCTGATACATCTCGATCATGGTGAACTCGGGATTATGGCGTGTTGAGAGCCCTTCATTACGAAATGAACGGTTGATCTCGAAGACCTTCTCGAAACCGCCGACGAGCAGACGTTTCAGATAGAGTTCGGGCGCAATGCGCAGATAGAGCGGCATGTCGAGCGTGTTGTGGTGGGTGACGAACGGGCGTGCGACCGCTCCGCCCGCGATCGGGTGAAGCATCGGCGTCTCGACCTCGAGGTATCCTTGCTCCTCCATGTAGCGACGGATCGCGGAGATTATCTTAAAGCGCATCAGGAAGGTCTCGCGTACCTCGGGGTTGGCGATCAGATCGACGTAGCGCTGGCGATAGCGTGTCTCGGTATCGGTCAGTCCATGGAACTTCTCGGGGAGTGTGCGCAACGCCTTGCTCAACAACTCGAGGCGTGCCGGTTGCACCGAGAGTTCACCGCGTCGAGTCCGAAGGACCGTTCCCTCGGCGAAAATCCAGTCGCCGACCCCGAAAGACATCGCGCGCGCAAAACCTTCTTCATCGAGCGCGTTGGCGCGTATGAACAACTGGAGGTCACCGGTCGCGTCACGGATGACCAAAAACAGGATCTTTCCTTGATCGCGCTTGGCGACCACGCGTCCGGCGACGCTCGTCACCTCATCGGTGCTTACACCGGGCTCAAGATCGACATAGGTATCAGCGAGCTGCGCGGCGCGCGAGGCGGGCATAAATCCAGATGCATAATCCATAAGTCACCATTCTCTTGTGAGCAATAGTCCTAATAATATCAGGTCTGAGGGATTGGGACAGTAGGGTCGGTTCCTTTCGTCCCATTCGGGACAGGAGGCTACGACCCGGGCACCCAAAATGGGACGAAAGGAACCGACCCTACTGTCCCGTCCGAGACTGCCGTTCTGTTTACTTGGTGGGTTTGATCGAGGTGATCTTGACCTTGACCACACCGCTGGGCGCAGTGATCTCGACCATCTCGCCCTCTTTTTTACCGAGCAGGGCCGAGCCTATGGGAGCGTCGACGCTCATCATCCCGTTAAGCGGGTTTGCGTTCGCGCTTGCAACGATATCGTAGGTCGACTGTTTTCTCGTCTTCGTATTGGTGTATTTGACCGTGGTCCCAATGCGGACGGTCTTCACGTTATTGGAGGGCTTGACGATGATCGCACCGTCAAGGATTCGCTCGATCTCCGCAATACGGCTCTCGATGAAGCCTTGCTCATTCTTGGCATCGTCATATTCGCTATTCTCGCTCAGATCTCCAAAACTCTTCGCTTGAGCAATGCGATCGATAACGGCGGGGCGCTTGACTTCGACAAGCTCGGTCAGCTCTGCTTCCAGAGCTTCTTTGCCTGCGATCGTTAGTTCAACTCGTTCCGTCATTTCGTTTCCTTAACCTCTGTTACCTGCCTTCGGGAACCCGTGAGTCACAAGTCCCGTTTTTTATATCTGCACTATGGTAATACAAATCTTTGATGATGTACACAAAAAAATTGAGAGGTAGAGCGCCTACGCACTTGACCTGCAAGTACGCACGATTCTCACTCTCCACAACTTCCAAAACACACACAAACGACGCGTTATGCGCCGTTTGGATGTTTTAGTTCTCTACTCAGATGATCGAGTGTATGGTCTACTCGACGACCTCGTCCTCATAGACGATCTTGGCTACTGTGCGGTCCGGATCGATAACAGGCTGCTCGAGCTCATCTTCGTAGATCACCTGCGCGACCTTACGACCGGGCTCGACTTGAACTGTCTGCTCTGCTGCGTACACCGCGGGATCTTGGGCCTCGGCCTCCGCAACGTCTCCGGCCTCTGCCATCTCCTCGCTGAACTCCGACATGCCCTTGCGTACTTCCTTCATCGTCGATCCGAACATCTTGCCCAACTTGGGTAGATTCTTGGGTCCGAAGACGACGAAGACAATGAACGCGATAACCGCGATGAGTAGTATCTCAGGAAGTCCCAAACTGTTCATAACACTTCTCCATTCATTTTTCCAGCTCTCTGCGTTTTTCGCACCTATAAGCCTAACGTAATAACAACTGCGCGTAAAGCGACACGACCGTGCGCACCGTTCAGGCTCAAAAGTCGTCCCACCAGAGGTGTCTCATACGGATGTGGGCCACCGGATAGCTACATTTCCGCATTCGCGGTCGCGTCTTTACAGTCGCACGCGTCGCGCTCGCACGGGATGTGCGGGATCATATCGGTCAGAAGGGTCTTGACCTTGCTGAGATTTTCAGCAAAGACCTTCATCACCTCGGCATTGCTGACCGCATCTGCGCTGTCGGCGCCCGCGTCATAGTCGGTGATCAGCGCGATCCCGCAGTAGCACATATCGAGTTCGTGCGCGAGATAGCACTCCGGATACTGTGTCATGTTGATGACCTCCCACCGAGCGGAGGCAAACCACTCAGACTCCGCACGTGTCGAGAATCGGGGGCCCTGGATCGTGACGACCGTTCCCTTTGAGTGATAGTCGATACCGGTCTGCTTGCAACTCTCGATCGCGATCGCACGTAGTTCGGGGCAGTAGGGATCAGCGCTTGAGACGTGGGTCACCTGGGGGCCATCGAAGAACGTGTCCTTGCGTCCGGTGGTACGATCGACGAACTGGTCGAGGATCACGAACTCACCCGGATCGATACCGGCACGCAATGAACCGCACGCACACGGACCGATGATGCGCTGCGCGCCGAGTTCGTTCATCGCACACAGGTTCGCGCGGTAGTTGATCATATGCGGAGGGATCTGATGCTTTGAGCCGTGACGAGGTAAGAACGCGACCGTCTTGTCGCCGATCTTACCGATACGCAACTCGTCGGAAGGGTCGCCATAGGGGGTCTTGACCGCGATCGAGGAGCTGTCCTCGAGCAGATCATAGAAACCTGAACCGCCGAATACTCCGACATCCACTTGCGGATACGTGCTCATAGCATGACCTCCATCGCCCATAACTGCAGCCCAATACAGAGTATTATGATAGCGCACGCGATGGGAAGCGCCCAAATGAGCGGCTCGATCAGATCGCGCCATGACTCGACACTTTGTCGGTACCGCGGGAGCAGCCCGACTATGACCAGTGCGAGTAGCCAGAATGTCACTATGATGAGTATACCGACAAGCCCGGCGGCCAGCGGTCCAAGTAGCGGACAGATGATATAGATGAACAGCAGTCCGAGCGGGACGCTTGCCAGCCAAATGGACATCTCTTTGGTGGTGTTCAGTATCTTATCGGCTGAAATGAACTTCGCCAGCGACTCGATTAGGATCGCATAGAGTACGACTCCCATCGCGGATCCGAACATAATGCCGGTCAGAATGCGCGCGAAGTTGTTCGTCTCATAAAATCCCAGATAGGATCCGAACCCATCGAAGCCAATGGCAAAGGTCGCTATTGCAGCGGCGACGAAGAACGCGGTCGAGGGAAGCCCGACGCGTTGTGCGCCTTTATAGAGCACGAACAGTAGGACGAGCGTGATGGTGATGCCGACATACATTCCGGTACAACGCGCGCAGACCGGGAGCTGTACCCCGCCATAGATGAATGAGCGCTCGGGCATCTGATGGCATAGCCCGAAGCCCAGTAGGTGCAGTATTTCTTTATATAGGTTCATCATCCGTTCATCTCGATGAAGTGTATGCAATGGTCGGGATGACTGGATTTGAACCAGCGGCCTCTCGGTCCCGAACCGAACGCTCTACCAAACTGAGCCACATCCCGTTCGTACTATCCTAACATAATGGGGCAGCAGGGTCGGTACCTTTCGACCACGTAAAATGGGACGGGGGGTCAACCCTGTTGTCACGAAAATGGGACAAAAGGATCCGACCCCACTGTCACGAAAATGGGATGGGAGGGTCCGACCCCACAACCACGTAAAACGGGACAAAAGGAACCGACCCCACTGTCCCAACGAAAGGAGCCCCGAAGGGCTCCTTGTCAGATCGATGGTAAGACGAAGGGGATCGACCCTAACATCCTATCAGTTGCCACCTCTGCGTTCGCGCGCGATGCGTACGTGGCAGAAGGCACAGTAGGTCTCCTGGTGACACGCGTAGCAATCACGTGCATTACCGCCGGTCGCAACGACCGCATGGTAGGTCAACCACGGTTGATCGGCGACCGCCTGCGGATGATGGCACGCGTCACAGAATGCCTGCGCGTGGCAATTCAGGCAGGTCGCGCGTGCGTACGTTCCATCGTTGAGTTGCGTGCTGTGCGCGAACTTCTGCGCTCCGCCGTCAGTCGGGTGTGGCATATCGAGACCGTGACAACCCTTACAGAACGCGGAGTTCGGAAGCGTAGCCGCATCTCCCTCGTGACAGAACAGACAGTTCGCAGCATCGGCTTTGAACGCGGTCACATGCCCACCGCCTTTTACGAAGTCGGCTGCGCTGTGAGACGCAGGCAATACGTTGTTGGATTGGTGACAAGCCACACAGTCGGCTTGGACATGGCACTTACCCACGCAGGTCGACGAGCCATACTCATTGGTCGCCGCACCGTGAGCCGGGAGCCACTCGGTCGTCGCGGTCGCACCGATATGGTGACAACTCGAACAGACCTCGGTAAAGCCGTGACAGTTCGCACAAGTCGCTTTGTCGCTTGCGCTATGCAGGCTGCGGAACTGTGCGGGATGCGGCATCTCCATGCCGTGGCAGTCAAGACAGAACGGAGCGTTGATCCCGCCTTCACCGTGGCAGACCGCACAGGTCTCGGTCGAGTTCTGCGCCGCAACCGCGTGAGCCGCGGTCGCCTTTGCGGGGGTCTCGCCGAATATGGTCTGCGCCGGTGTCGCGGGATGGACGAAGTCAGCAGCGCTATGCGATGCCGGTATGACATTGCGCATCGTATGACACGCTTCGCAGAATGAGATGACGTGACAGCTGCTGGTGCAGACGCCAACGCCGGTCGTAGAGACCGCGACCGCGTGCTGGATGTTGGTCCAGTCGCTCGTCTTATCGAAGTTCCAGTTGGACTCCGCTCCGTGGTGACAATTGTTGCAGAACAGCGTCTCAGCCTCGACGCCGTGACACATCACGCACTTCTCGGCCTTCTCCTCATCCTTCGAGATGGCGGGATGACCGTCAGCATCTGTGACATTGGCAGGTCTGAGGAACTGGGCGGGGTGTGGCATATCCATGCCGTGGCAATCGAAGCAGAAGCTTCTCTTGTGGCAGGTGAAGCATTCGTTGATCGCGCTCGGCGGGAAGAGCGGGAGACCCTCAGGTCCGTGTCCGCCTCCATGTCCGCCGCCGTGATCCTCGGCCAGAGCGTGGACCATCTCTTTCTTCGAGGCCGCATCAGGCTCACCATCGAGATGATAGTGCTCGATCGCCTCGAGTACCTCATTGTGCTGCGCAAGAGCAGCATCGGCATGAGGACGACGAACGAAGTCGGCCACCTCGTGGCTCTCAGGGACCAGATCGAAGTCAGAGGTGTGGCACGCTTTGCACTCACCGGTCGCGACCGCTCCGTCCTCCATGTCATGGCAGCGGTAGCATGAGGTCATCGTCATGAAATCGTAGTGACCCTCGCTGACCTTACCGGTCTGCGGATCGATCAGGACCGGAGGCATCCCATCTTCATTGTGCGCCACGCGATTGTGGCACATCGTACAGGTGATATGGGCACTCTCGTGCGCCTCATGGTCGATGACGATGCCGGCGGATGGAGTTACCTCTCGATTCTCCAGATTGTGGCACTGCGTACACTGGGTCGAGGGGAATGTGTAGGCAGAAAGTGCCGTCGCACTATAGGGATTGAGCGGCAGGTGGAACGTGTTCGTCACCGTGGGAGGGAGCTCCGCGAGCGCTTCGACCTTATGCAGGAGGAAGGTGACAGGATCTGCTCCTGCCGGCATGTGGCACGATACGCAAGAGACCTTGGCATGTGCCGAGTTGTGGTAGGCGGCTATCGCGTCATCTTGTACTTTGTGGCAGACCGACGCACAGAACCAGTACGAGGTCGTCGCGCCCACCGCCAAAGCGACAAAGAAGAACAGGAACGATAGAAGTGCACCTAACCAGATGATTGCTCGCGGGCGCGTCACAGGGTTGCGAAACGCCTCAATCAGTCTTGATATCATAGGATACTCCTCAATATCTTGCTTACATCAGCAAACACAATCCGGACTTGCGTCCGGACTTTTGTCCTACTATATGAACTTTATATGAAGATGGGGGAAATGACAACCGAAAACGGTGATTACTCCCTGCTGGTCTGAGTGCTGAGGGAAACGCCTAAAAGCTAGGGACGTCTTCCCATATAGAAATCATAGATCGAGGAATAGCAGACCGAGTAGCCGGGCATCGGCGCGTGGATCATCGTTCCGCCACCGACGTAAAGTCCGACGTGTCCTCCACCGCTGGTGATGACCAGGTCACCCGGTTGCAGGTCACCGTAGGCGACGTATGAACCGTACTCCATCATGCCGTAGGTAGTACGGGGCAGATAAACTCCCA
>WRDL01000007.1 GCA_009784095.1 Coriobacteriia bacterium
GGAGATCCCAGCAGCGCCGCCGCGATCCCGAGCCGCTGCTTCATACCCAACGAGAACGCACTAAAGGGCTTTTTCACTCCCCATAGATCGACCAATTCAAGCAATCGTTTGGCTACTCCGGCACGGGGGATACTCTTGACCCGACACAGATACTCGAGGTTCTCCCGGGGGTCAAGATAGGGGAAGAACGACGGGTTGATCATGAAGCCCATCTGCTGACGTGCCTCATTGAGGTGCTTGTGTTCTCCCTCGATGATAATAGTGCCGCTCGTGGGGGTCGCAAGCCCCATGACGCATTTGAAAAAGGTCGTCTTACCTGCTCCGTTGCGTCCTACTAGACCGTAGATGTCGCCTTCGTTCAAAGTTAACGAGACATTGTCGAGCGCGAGGAAATCGCCATATTTCTTTGTGAGGTCAAGAGTCTGCAGTACCGCTTGTGTCATAGGGTGCCTTTCAAGCTACTTCTGTCTCTGCATAAATGGGTACAGAGCGCTATTTCGACAGGCAATACTACGACAAAACGATCTTTTTTTTCATGCTTCTCGGAATTTGTATCTTTTTTTGATGATATCGACACAATCTCGAGTGATCTCGAGTGAACATAAGTGGACTCTCCGCACATGAAACTTGACTTGTGTAGGCGAGAAAGCGTAGAGTAAAGATGTATGATCTGGAAGATCCGCATGGTCTTCATGTTTCTTGATCAGTTTATCCGGCGATGGTCGTTTGCGGAGCAAGCTTCGTATCATCGCAGAAAGAAGGGCAGCTATTGTTGGAGTCGATCCGCTCGAAAGGCGCGATGCTGACCCTTGGTATTTTGGTTGCTATCGCCATCACGTACACCTTCGAGAAAGAGCCGATCAAGCCCGAGCCTTAGAAGCCGAAGCAGGAGCCGAAGCCGAGCACGCCGACTAAGCGTACCGTGACTCCGAGCAGCGATACGCCTGCTATTGGTCAAGTTTCTTGCATTGGGTTCTTGACTGCCCTGTTCGGGCACTTGAGTATCGGCACTCCCATCGCGGTAAGGCAATGTCCTCAAAACGATGGTTGGCGAACGTTGACTGTTGGCGCAGCAAGTTACGGGAGGCGGTCCATCCGGGCCGCCTCTTGCATGGTGCCAAACAGCATCTCTGGCTTATCATCACCACCATCTCCTTGAGCCTAGAACGTGACGCATCGTGCCATTGTTATGCTCTATACTGAAGTGGTGACTTGCACGCTCAAGATGATCAGGAGGTCTTCTTATGAAAAAAGTATTGCTGTTCTGTATTGTGCTCATCGTCGCTGTCTCGCTCATAGGTTGTGGGAGAAGTGGTGGTGGCAACGACCCCGCAATCGGTACATGGAAGGCGAGCCAGATGGAGCTTGCCGGTATGTCGATGATGGCCGATGAAATCTATCAGGGTGGCTTCTATCTTGATATCAAAGAGGGCGGAAAGGCCACTATGAGAGCAGATAATGAATCCATCGACGGCGCCTGGGAGGTCGATGGCAATCAAATCACCTTCGATTTCCAAGGAGAGACCTTCGCCGGTACCATAGACTCGAGTGCCATCGTGATCGAAGATATGGTCGGTACCGGAATGACAGTCACGTTCGAGAAGGAGTAGAGTCCTATGGCACCAGGAAATGAGACCGTAATCATCGCTGGATCTGCGACATTCACGAACGCCAGTGCCAAAGACTTTGCCACGGTGATCGCGCACCAAGCGGTAGGAAGTCCATTCTTTACCGCAAAGAAAGCTAAAGCCGCGAGTAATAACCTGGCATCAGGTGGTATTGCTGTTCTTACTGACGAACGACTCGTTTTCGGTAAAGGAAAGAATCTTAAAAAGATAAGCGCAGGCCAGACGGTCGACTTCGCCGATGCAATCGCAAATGATGAGGTACAGATCGATGTCGAGCTTGCCGATATCCTTTCCGTCAGTGAGGGTAAGCAAGGGTTGAGCAAGACACTTGACATCGTCACCGGGGTGGGAACACTCCGCTTCGCCTTTATGAAAAAAGCTATGCTCGGTGAGTGGATGGCCGCACTGAACGAAGCGATCGTTCAACAGGGAAGCTGATTCGCTTGTGCGTGTCGATGCCATGCGTACGGCGTATTTCACCTCCCTCGCTTTCCAGCTTACCGATGTCAGGCGGAAGGCGCTTGATGCGAGATGCTGTGATCGTATCGCAATCCTATCCTTCGCGTATGTTCGGTGTGTTGGAGGTCTCACTTCGCGTTTGTTCGGTATGTTGGAGATCTCAATGACAAAAAGATTGAGCGGGCGCCTCTTGCTTCGATTTTTGCTACGTGTGAGGCGCTACTCAATCAACTTAATTTCGCCATTCTCTCCCTTTCGGAAGATCGCTGGGACCCTCGAGGGTTGCGTTATAAGCAACGGGTACCTGAAGGCGAGTTCCTAAGCATCCATCATTATAGGCATTGTTGTCGCGAGTGGACCCGAGAACACCGAACGACATCTAACGGTTAACTAACTGAAAGGATATTGACAGAAAGCGGTGCTCTTCGCGACCTCTTAAACTCGCGGAGACTCACGGCTCAGGTGAGCGGAGGCGGACTGCGTTACAATGAAGGTTGCACTGACCTTCGTTCCTGCCCGAACTTTAGGACACTATGCTGATTGAGCATGACAGCTTTTTTGATAATGCTGGAAGGATGATGCACTACGTCGACCAAGGCGAAGGTGCACTAGTCGTGATGCTTCATGGGAATCCAACCTGGTCCTATTACTATCGCGACCTTGCAAGGCAACTCGCAAAGACCCATCGCGTGATCGTACCTGATCATATCGGTATGGGACTTTCTGACAAGCCGCAAGGTATTGCGTATGATCTCACATTCCATATCGAGAACCTCACGCGACTGATCGATCATCTGCAGCTTGAAGACATCACGCTCATCGTCCATGACTGGGGAGGTCCGATCGGGTTCGGTTATGCCGTTACCCACCCAAGCAACGTCGCCAAGATCGTGATCATGAACAGCGCTGCGTTCTTTGACGAGAACGTCCCGCTACGCATCCGGATGTGTCGCAGTGTGCTGGGTGATCTTTTAGTGCGACAGTACAATCTGTTCGCAAAAGGTGCCGCTTCAATGGCAACGGTCAAGGCACTTCCGGCCGAAGTCAAAGAAGGTTATCTGCTCCCCTATGGGACCTATGAGGACCGAGTCGGCATCCGATCGTTCCTCGCCGATATTCCCCTCGAGGGGTACCACCCGACGAGACAAGTGCTTGATACGATCGAATCCAAGCTTCCCGAGATCACCGCGGACATCCTCCTGGTGTGGGGAGCGCGAGATTTCTGTTTCACCGAGCATTTCTTGGACAGGTGGCTCGAATTCTTCGAAGATGCGCAAGTCAAAGTATTTGAACAGGCAGGTCATTACGTATTAGAGGACGCGTTCGATGAAGCGCTGGCCGAGATCGAGGAGTTCATCCGATGAATACCGCAACACTGCTTGAGAAACAGGCCCGTGATCTTCCTGACAAGACCGCTATCGTACACAACGATGAGTCCATCACATTCAAAGCACTGGATGAGTTGATCAACAGGCTCGCGCACTACTTCCAGCGAAGAGGGATCGTGCAAGGATCAAAGGTGCTGCTTTTCATCCGTCCCTCGATCGAGCTGCCCGCAGCCACCTTCGCGCTCTTCAAGATCGGCGCGGTCCCGGTGTTCATCGATCCGGGTATGGGACGTAAGAACCTGCTGCGTGCGGTCAAAGAGGTCGCGCCGATAGCCATGATCGCCCCTTCGTCGGTCCAGATGCTCGCGCGTGTGTTCCGCCCCTCCTTCAGCTCGGTCGCCATCAAACTGGACTGCGCCAAGATCTTGGAGGCATCGCAAAAAGAGGAGTCCTCGTTCGAGACCTACGATGCTCCTGAAGACGAGATGGCGGCCATCCTCTTCACCTCGGGGGCGACCGGCAAACCCAAGGGAGTCGTCTATACCCACAAGATCTTTATCACGCAGACCGCACTGCTTCAGCAGATGTATGGACTCACATCCAACGATGTGGACTGTCCGTGCTTTCCGCTCTTCTCGTTCTTCACATTGGCAATGGGACTCACATCCTTCATACCTCCCATCGACCCCTCGAAACCCTCAGAGATCGATCCGAGCGCAGTCGTGGCGACCATACAAAACAACAACGTCACTTTCGCGGCGGGCTCTCCTGCCATCTGGATGAAGGTCGCCGACTATTGTATCGCCCATGACATCGAGCTTCCCTCATTGAAGAGCCTCGTCATGTTCGGCGCCCCGGTCGCGCTCTCCATGCATGAGAAGTGGCAAAAGGTCCTCCCAAACGGAACGACCTATACCCCCTATGGCGCAACCGAGTCGCTTCCCATCTCCAACATCTCGGGGAACTATATCCTTGAGCATACGAGTGACGCGACATGCAAGGGCGCGGGTGTCTGCGTCGGTCCGGTGGTGCCTCCTCTAGAAGCGCGGATCTACAATGACGATGAGATCATCGTATCCGGTCCGGTAGTGACCACCGAATACTACAACGAAGCTGAAGCGACGCGCGCGAGCAAGCTCTCCCTCGATGGCGCCCTTTGGCATAAGGTCGGCGACGTAGGGACGATCGACGAGCAGGGGCGCATCTGGTTTTGGGGACGCAACTCTCATGTGGTCGATCTTGAGGACCGAAAGATGTATCCCATCCCCTGTGAGTTGGTATTCAATCAACTCGACGGCATCAAACGGACCGCGCTGGTCGGTCCGATCATCGATGAAAAAGTGGTCCCCACATTGGTGATAGAGATGGAGGACGGCTCGACCAGAATGACCGATGAACTGCTCGGCGCGCTCCAAGATACCCGCAACCGTTTTGAGCACACCCTGCCAATTGAGCTCTTCTATCTGAAACGTTCATTCCCGGTCGACGTGCGCCACAACATCAAGATCGACCGACTCGCGCTGCGCCGCTGGGTCGAGGATAAAGCGATATAGCTGCGTACCTACGCGTCTTCAACCGATGTGGTTTCCGAGAAGTACGATGACGCGCTATCAGCTCACTGACCGATCCCCAGTTCGATCTTGACCGCCTCAAGCCGCTCGCGATCCTTTTCCATGACCGGATAAGTGGTGTTGTCGTAGTAGTGACTGAGCACATCGGCATCTTTGATAAGTTCGCTGTACTCGTCGTGCACCTTGCGTTTCTTCGAGTGCTTCGAGATGGCATGGCAGATGATCTCGAGCTCGTCATCGTCGACGATACCAAGCTCGGTCAAGATCACGCGAGCTTTCTGGCTCCCCAAAAGCGCGTGATCGAGCCGGTTGCCGGTCATCGCGGTATGGATGTCGTGCATCAGACCGATCATCGTCGCGATCTGTGGATCGAGCCCGCGCTTCTCGGCGAGGAGTGCGGCGAAGTTGGCTACCGCTATCATATGGTCGCGTACAAAGCCGACCCACCCATGGTCTGCGTTCGCTAACAGCCCGTCGACGGTACTCCTCAGTATTTCGACTCGATCGCTCATGTGCTCACTCCCTCGGCTCAGCCTGGTGTTCTTGCATTATCAGCATAGCAAAGCATGACGTTTGCCATCGGATCCTCACCGTGAGGGATGCTTTTTTGTATTGGGGAGCGGCGTCGGTTCCATCTTGTTTTATACTTGCTAACATAGGGGAGGAACGAAAATACATACACGAGCAGACCATATGAAAAATGCTGGTATGTGCGCAGGCATCGATGTCGGATCGACCACGGTTAAGCTCGCGGTACTCGATGAGGGCGGTGAGCTGCTCTGGTCACGCTATCTGCGCCATAACGCCGATGTCCGCACCACCGTCGCCACGCTTCTGTCCGAGGCTGCCGAGCATTTTGGTGAAAGCGCTCTCACTGTCGGCATCACCGGCAGTGGAGGACTCTCACTGGCGAATTATCTCGGCTTGCCGTTCACCCAAGAGGTGATCTCGTCAAAAGCCGCGATCGAACACTATCTTCCACAGACCGATGTCGCGATCGAGTTGGGCGGAGAAGACGCGAAGATCATATACCTGAGCGGTACGGTCGAACAGCGCATGAATGGGATCTGTGCCGGGGGCACCGGTGCCTTCATCGATCAGATGGCCACGCTGCTTGGCACCGATGCCCACGGACTCGATCTGCTCGCATGCGAGAAGGAGACACTCTATCCTATCGCAAGCCGCTGTGGCGTGTTCGCGAAAAGCGACGTTCAGCCCCTGCTCAACGAAGGGGCGCGCAAAGAAGATATCGCGGCGAGCATCCTGCAGGCGGTCGTCACCCAGACGATCACCGGTCTTGCCTGTGGGCGACGTATCCAGGGTAAGATCGCTTTTCTCGGTGGCCCGCTCCACTACCTTCCCCAACTACGAGACCGCTTCATCGAGACGCTTGAACTGACCGATGGTGAGGCGCTCTGTCCTGAAAACGCCCACCTTTTCGTCGCGCAGGGGTGCGCGTTGGCAACACGACAACAGTCGTTATCCACCACCGGATCCGGTGCCATACCGCTTGAGCAGATCCTATTCTCTCAGATCGTCGAGCGTCTTGAGGACCTCGGAGATGCTCAGACTCACGAGATCGATCGTCTCGACCCACTCTTCGATAGTGTTGAACAATATGAATCATTTTGCCGAAGGCACCAACGGACCAGCGCAAAGCGCGGAGACTTGACGACCTATCGAGGTCAGGCATACTTGGGAATCGATGCCGGTTCGACTACTTTGAAAGTCACGCTGATCGGTGAGGACGGCGAGTTGCTGTGGTCGCGCTATGGCTCGAACAAAGGTGATGTCGTGATCGCCGCGCGCACCGCTCTGATCGAATTGTACAAGCAATTGCCCGATGAGGTCAAAATCGCGAACTCGTGTGTGACCGGATACGGCGAGCGCCTCCTGCTCGAAGCGTTGCGCATCGACCTGGGAGAGATCGAGACGATCGCGCATCTGCGTGGAGCAGAGGAGTTCTTGCCCAACGTCGACTTCATTCTCGACATCGGTGGTCAGGACATGAAGTGCCTCAAGGTAAAAGATGGCGTCATTGAGCACATCATGCTCAACGAGGCGTGCTCATCAGGCTGCGGCTCATTTCTCGAGTCATTCGCGCTCGGACTCGGTTTTCCTATCGTGGATTTCGCTGCGCAAGCACTGACCTCGCGCGCTCCGATGGATCTGGGAAGTCGCTGCACCGTCTTTATGAACTCGCGCGTCAAACAGGCGCAAAAAGAGGGCGCGAGCGTAGCCGATATCTCTGCCGGGCTCTCGTATGCGGTCATCAAGAACGCGCTCTACAAGGTGGTCAAACTGCGCGATCCCGATGAGTTGGGGGAGCGGGTCTTCGTACAAGGTGGTACATTCTATAACGACGCGGTACTGCGCGCCTTCGAGCAACTCACCGGAAGAGAGGTCATTCGCCCTGATATTTCCGGACTCATGGGTGCTTATGGCGCCGCGCTGGTCGCAAAGGACACCTCAGCGAGCAAAGCAACTGGCAATGGTGAGGCACCCCAGCGCTCGAATATACTCAGCGCCGATCAACTCGATACGCTCGTGATCGACCAGGAGACAAGACGGTGCGCGATCTGTCCCAACGCTTGCCTGCTCACGATCAATACCTTCTCCAACCAGGTCTCATCCGCTAAGGGTGCAAATAACGAGATGCGCCATTTCGTGACCGGGAATCGTTGTGAGCGTGGAGCTGACGTGGAGGGCGCTCAGAAGCGCACTGTCAAAGCCACAGCGATGGTTCCCAATCTGGTCGCTTATAAGAATCGACGACTTTTCTCATATCGCCCTCTCGATCTTGCAGACGCCCCACGCGGTGAGATCGCGATCCCGCGCACGCTCAATATGTTCGAGAACTATCCATTCTGGTATACCTTCTTCACCCGACTCGGATTCCGGGTCCGTCTCTCCTCGCCTTCCAACGGAAGAACGCTCGAGATCGGCAGCCAGTCGATCCCATCCGAGTCGGTCTGCTATCCGGCAAAACTCGCGCATGGACACGTGACGGGTCTTGCCAGAGACGGCGCACGACTCATCTTCATGCCTTGCATCATCTACGAGCGCTCTGAGGACGAGGAAGCGAAGAACTGCTTCAACTGTCCGGTCATCATAAACTATTCGGAGATGCTGCGTCTAAACATCGACGAGCTGCACACCAACGAAGTGTCACTGTTCAATCCGTTCATCCCTTATCAGGATCGTGAGGGACTCGCGCCGCGTATGTTCGAGGCGCTTGAGATGCTCTACGAACAGCGTGATTGGAACGCCTATTTCAAAGACAAACAGGCGGTAAGATGCGGGTCGCGCCTGGACTCCTCCTCCTTCTATTCACCGTATATCCCACCCGGTCTTGCTCCGAAACTCGACGAAGTGACCTCCGCATTGGAGGCCGCATGGGATGAGGACGCCGCATTCAAGCATGATATGCAGATCGCCGGGGATGAAGCGATCAAATGGATCGAGCAGAACAACGGACACGGTATCATACTGGCAGGTCGCCCTTATCATTGCGACCCGGAGGTCAATCACGCGCTGCCTGAGATGCTGGGCGGCCTGGGGCTTGCGGTGCTCACTGAAGACAGTGTCGCTCATCATGTAAAGCCGGATCGTCCGCTTCGCATCGTCGATCAGTGGATGTATCATTCACGCCTATTCTCGGCAGCCAAGTTCTCGACGTTGCGCTCCGATCTCGATCTGATCTCGCTCAACTCGTTCGGATGTGGCCTTGATGCGGTCGTCTGCGATCAGATCCAAGAAATAATCGAGTCGACCGGCAATATCGCGACCATGATAAAGATCGACGAGGTCTCCAACTTGGGTGCGGTACGTATCCGAGCGCGTTCACTGCTCGCTGCTTTGAAGAAACGAGGCGTGATCGATGAAGTGCCCGAGTACGCAACACTTCATACCATCGGTGACGCGCCCTCGATCACGCCTGCACCTTTGTCCTCAAAAAGGCTGCCTGACATCGACACCAGCTATAAACGCACGGTGTTCACCAAGAAGATGCGAGACGAGCGCTATACCGTCCTGTGCCCACAGATGGCGCCGATACACTTCGATCTACTCGAGCCGGTCGTACGTCGCGCCGGATATGATGTCGAGATCTTACCTTCACTGGATCGTGGCGCGATCGAGGTGGGACTGCGCTATGTCAACAACGATGCATGTTTCCCCTCCATTCTGACGTCAGGGCAGATCATGGAGGCGCTCCTCTCCGGCAAGTATGATCTTGATCGGACCGCCGTGATCATCTCGCAGACCGGTGGGGGTTGTCGCGCGACCAACTACATCGCATTTTTGCGCAAGGCTCTTCGTGACGCGGGGCTTGAGCAGATCCCGGTCCTCTCTCTCGAGCTGTCACCCATGGGCGAGGCCCAGCCGGGATTCAACCTCAAACCTGCGGTGGTCATCCAAGCCGCCTACAGCATCTTGCTTGGCGACGTTTTGATGCAGTGTCTGCTGCGCACGCGCCCCTATGAGCAAGTTGAGGGTAGCGCCGATGAGCTTCACAAACAGTGGACGCAATTACTTCAAGCCGACTTTTTGCAAGGTATGGGTTATCGCCGTTTTAAGAAAAGAGTCACCACGATCATCGAGAGCTTCGATGATCTGGAACTGATCGGTGAGGAGCGGGATAAAACGCGCGTCGGCATCGTCGGTGAGATCTTGGTGAAATTTCATCCCACCGCGAACAACAACGTCATCGATTATCTCGAAGACGAGGGCTGCGAGGTCGTCGTTCCCGGATTGGCGGAGTTCTTCTTATACTCGATGTGCGGGGGCGTATTCCAGCGCAAGGTCGCGGGGCGATCGGCTGGCTATGCTCTACAGATGCGCGCAGCGATAACCGCACTGGAGAAGTTGACCGGACACGTCTCACGCGCCCGTTCCGCGTCAAAGCGCTTTCATGCCAACAGAAGCATTTATGATATCGCGCGTCTGGCGGAGCGCTTGACTCCGCTGGCAAGCTCTTGTGGGGAGGGCTGGTTACTCCCCGGCGAGATGATGGAGTTGATCGAAGAGGGAACGCCCAATATCGTCGTCGCCTCTCCCTTTGCGTGTTTGCCGAACCATACGTTGGGCAAAGGTATGATCAAAGAGCTCAACCGCCTCTATCCTGAGTCCAATATCGTCGCGATCGACTATGATCCGGGCGCCAGCGAGGTCAATCAGCTCAACCGGATAAAGCTCATGCTCAGCGCTACCCGCTAAATCATGCAACCAGTGAACTGAGTGCTGAAGAGAATTATCAGAAAGTCTAACAATTTATGCACATATATGTGCATTCTCAGGTAGCATAAGGATAGATGAATGATTCACGGGAGAAAAGGACCCCTATGAAACCCCAACGAGTTCTTATTATCGGTGCGGCAGGGCGTGATTTCCACAATTTCAATACGGTGTTTCGCGACGATCCCGACTATGAGGTAGTAGCATTCACCGCCGCGCAGATCCCTGACATCGCCGGGCGGATATATCCCCCGTCGCTCGCCGGAGAGCGCTACCCTGAGGGTATCCCCATCTATGATGAGTCAGAACTGGAAAGACTCATCGAGGATCTTTCGGTCGACGTGTGCGTTTTTTCGTATAGCGATCTTCCCTACTCCAAGGTCATGGGTATCGGCTCGCGCGTCAATGCAGCCGGTGCGAACTTCATGCTTCTGTGCCCCAAGTCGACGATGATCGAAAGCACCAAACCGGTCATTGCGGTCACCGCCACGCGCACCGGTTGCGGTAAAAGTCAGACCTCTCGTCGCGTCGCCGAGATCCTCGAGGAGAACGGTAAGCGAGCCATTGTATTGCGTCACCCTATGCCCTATGGCAACCTTCAAGACCAAGCGGTCCAGCGTTTGACGACGATCGATGATCTGGCAATGCATCACTGCACGATCGAGGAGATGGAAGAGTATGAGCCCTTCATCGCACGCGGCATGACCGTCTATGCCGGAGTCGACTACGAGGCGATCTTGCGTGCGGCAGAGACCGATCCGGATGGTTGTGATGTGATCTTGTGGGATGGTGGGAATAACGACGTCCCGTTCGTGAAACCCGATCTTACCATCACCGTCGTCGATCCTCATCGCGCGGGCCACGAACTACTTTACTATCCAAGCGAGACCAACCTGCGGCTCGCAGACGTGGTGGTGATCAACAAGATCGACAGTGCCGACCCCGCCGATGTCAAAATGATCCGCGAAAATATCGCATCGATCAACCCTGACGCGCTCGTCGTCGATGCCGAGTCGACGGTAACGGTCGACGACCCCGGTCTCATCGAAGGCAAGAGGGTACTGGTGATCGAGGATGGTCCGACCGTCACGCATGGTGAGATGAAGATCGGTGCCGGGTCGATCGCGGCGAAGCGCTACAATGCCGCCGAGATCATCGACCCCCGTCCGTTCGTGGTCGGAAAGATCGCTCAGACCTATGAGACTTATCCGGGGATCGGGATGTTGCTCCCTGCCATGGGCTACAGTGATGAACAGAGAGCCGATCTCGAAAGGACGATCGACCGCGCCCAGTGCGACTGTGTCGTAATCGCGACTCCGATCGATCTTGCACGGGTACTTAAGATCAACAAACCCCACGCTCAGGTCACCTATGAGCTACACGAAATATCGAGTCCAGACCTTGCCGATGCGCTTGATGGATTCTTGAAAAGTGTCGCCTAACAGCACATCGGTTCGGTGCGTCATCCTCGTTAACCTTTATAATCAGATCGGTTACTCACAGCATTGCAAGCTCTTGTTGAAAGAGGGAACATGATCGATCGATTGGCGTGCAATCTTGGCCGCAACGACGAAGCGCCCAATATCGAGTTGGCTCAGTTCTTGGCTGAGCACGAAGATACTGAGGGGATCGCTGAGATCGTTGAAGGTTTCAAGGGAGCAGATGCCAAGGTGGCCAGTGACAGTATCAAGGTGCTCTATGAGATAGGTAAGCGAGCCCCGCAACTCATCGCACCATATACAGACGATTTCATCACGGGGTTAAGATCTCGCAACAATCGCCTGATATGGGGATCCATGGCGGCCCTCGCTGGGACTACCCCGTATGCAGCGCAGCTCGTCCACGATGATCTTCCCTTGCTTATCAGAACATATGAGCAGGGTAGCGTCATCACGGTCGACAACAGTATCAGCGTCTTTGCTCACCTTGCAGCTGCCGATGAAGGGTATGCAGAAGAGCTCGTGCCTCTTCTGCTCAAGCATCTCAAGGAGTGTAAACCGAAAAGCGTTGCCCAGCATGCGGAGCGCGCTTCGGTGTGCTTCGATAAGACCAACGCGCCTGCGTTCATCGAGGTGCTGGAACGCAGATTGCCTCATCTCTCATCTCCTGCGCAAGCGCGTGTCAACAAGCTGCTCAGGTCGCTGCACGCACTCGCGTACTGATGGTGCGAGCGCTCTTCTCAAGACAGAATCGCTTACAATACAAGATAAGGGGATCGAACAGCCGCTAAGGCTACCGCTTTGAGGAGGTATCATGTGTGACACCATGGGTATCATGCCGAGCTGGAGTTCGGATGGCATCTGTTACTTCGCGAAGAACAGTGACCGCAGTCCCAACGAGCCGCTTCTCACCCTACGCATCCGTGCCGCCGATCACGAACCCGGCTCCGTCTTGCACTGTACCTATATCGATATCGAACAAGTCGCCCACACCCACGAGATCATCATATCCAAGCCCTCGTGGATGTGGGGCGCCGAGATGGGGGTCAACGACGCGCGTGTCGCTATTGGCAACGAAGCGGTGTTCACGAGATCTCAACGTGGTAAACCAGCCCTGATCGGTATGGACCTGTTGCGGTTGGCTCTCGAGCGTGCCGGCACAGCCGAGGCTGCCGTCGAAGTGATGATCGAGCTTCTCGAGCAGTATGGACAGGGTGGCGATTGCGGGTTCGACTCGGAGTTCCACTACGACAACAGCTTTCTGGTCTGTGATCCTACCGTTGGCTACGTTTTGGAGACCTCGGCCAAGAACTATGCGGTATCCAAGATCACCGATCGCTACGCCATCTCGAACCGCCTGAGCATCGGTACTGATCACATTATGGAGAAAGGTATCGCGCCCGGTGAGGACTTCACCCGTCGCTTCCTCGAGCCGGTCCGTTCGTTCTTCGCGAAGGGGACCCAGCGCAGATGCCTGAGCATGGAAGGTCTCACATCAAACAGTGGAGTCCCCGGCCTATTTGATATCTTGCGAACCCATGCTCCCGGTTTTAACGGACATGAGTTCTCCCGTCCGAGCGTCGGAAGCGTGTGCATGCATGCAGGAGGCATGATCGGAGATCAGACGACCGGTTCGATGGTTGCAAAACTATGTCCGGACAGACCGATCACGATCTGGATGACAGGAGCATCGACGCCTTGTATTTCTGCATTCAAACCGGTGTTTTGGCATACCGATTCTCCTCCCCTCTTTGAGGATCCGTCTCAAAGCTTCGAGTATTGGCTCAAGCGTGAGCATCTCCATCGCGCGGTCATCGCCGGAAAGGTCGATGTATCTGTCCTGCGTGACAAGGTCAAGGAGCTTGAAGCTCGCTGGCTCGCAGAAGAGGAACGCATCATGAGTGCTGAGGTTCCCGATGAAGGTGAGCTCGCTGCATTGGCAACGCAAGCTAACGCGCAAGAGCGAGAAATGATCGACGAGTTCTCAGTCACTGATTGGCAGATCCCTCGATACAGTGGACGATATGCGAATTATTGGATAAAGAAGAATGAGAAGCTGGGTCTCGAACGTGGTTGATCAAGACACCGATAACGACTTTGAACGAAGTGACTCGATGTTGCGTAAGGTCATCGTCGCACCCGATAGCTATAAAGGATCTCTGAGCGCACGCGAGGCTGCTGATATCATCGCCGATGAGATCGCACTCGTCTGCCCGAACTGCTCGGTGGTCAAGATCCCCATCGCCGATGGGGGCGAAGGAAGCGTGGAGACGATCATAGATGCATTGGGTGGGAGAACGGTCAAGACCCGTGTGCTTTCTGCCGATGAGAGGGAGATCACGGCGCACTATGGTATCACTTCAGATGAGCGAGCGATCCTCGAGGTAGCACAAAGTAGCGGGATCACCAGGCAGATCGGTCTGCACCCCATGACCTCGAGTACCTATGGATTCGGACAGTTGATATCGAGCGCGCTCGATAAGGGATTGCGTGACTTCATCCTGTGTATCGGAGGAAGCGCGACCACCGATGGCGGGTGCGGTATGGCAGCTGCGCTCGGAGTCACCTTTCTCGATGACAAGAATAGCAGTTTCGTCCCCAACGGGGCGACGCTTCCCGGCATCGCACGGATCGACATAGCGGGTCTCGATACCCGCGTGCGGGAGAGCACCTTCAGCGTCATGTGCGATGTTGACAACCCGCTGTTCGGCCCGAACGGAGCTTCCGTTGTCTACGCTCCGCAAAAAGGTGCTGATCCGACGCAGGTTCGTGCGCTGGATTCTGGTCTGCGCCATCTGAGTGAAGTGGTAAGACGAGAGTTCGACTCCGACCTGAGTGATGTCGGTGGTGCTGGCGCTTCCGGTGGGCTGGGTTTCGGTTGCATGGTCTTTCTCGGCGCCAAGCTGGTGAGCGGGATCGACGTCGTTTTGGACATCAGCGATTTCGACACACAAGTAGCAGACTCGGATCTGATCATCACCGGGGAGGGAAAACTCGATGGGCAGAGTTTTTCAGGAAAAGTACTCTCCGGGATCATGCGCCATGCGAAAGAAGTCCCAATCGCGACGATCTGCGGAGTGTGCGATGTCGAGGAGGACGAGCTTAACAAGCGAGGTGTGCGAGCATTCGAGACCAGTACGGGAGTATCGGTCGAAGAGAGTCTGAAGCACCCTGAGAAATATATGCGAAGAGCCGTTGATAAGGTGATCGACACGATGTCGGACCGAGCCGAGCCGACCGCCCTACCGTAAGTTATCTACTGATAACCTCGCTATACGCCGATCACTCGGCACCTTTGGTCCAGCGATCGATCCACCAATTGACCGAGCGTTCCATCTCACGGAAGAAATCGCTCGTGTGTTTTTCCAGATAGGTAGCCTGGGCATAGTCGCTTGCTGGAGGTTTGTGCCCATGGGGAGAGAAGAGTGCACCCATCTCGTCGAGCTGGGCCTGCATCTCCTCGTCGGTCAACCGATGGTAGCGATCTTTCTGGAGCCGGTATTCTGTCACACGCGGTCGTGGTGGTATCTCCTTGGTCGGTCTACCATAGACCAGGATGACGATCGGGAATGTATAGCGTGGGAGATCGAGTAATTCGGCGACCTGCTCACCATTCTCGATCACATCACCGATGTAGCAGGTACCGATGCCCATCGACTCGGCGGCGACTGCCGAGTTCTGCGCGGCGATCAATGCATCCCATATGCCAAGTATCAGCTCATTGATCCCCGGCTCACGATGGTCCACGTCCAGCTCTTCGACCTTGGCGTACTCATAAAGATCGACCCATTTTTGATAATCGGCGACGAAAAGCAACATCATCGGTGCCTTCGCGATCCACGGTTGGTTGTCACAGAGAACGGCGAGTTTCTCTTTGGTGTCTTGATCTTCGATCTCAAGGATCGTGTATGACATCAGATTGCAGGCATTCGGTGCCCGGAATGCAGCGTTAACGATCGCGACCTTCTCATCATCGGTCAGCGGCTCCTCGATGAACTTGCGCGTTGAAGCGCGATTCTCTATCAGATCCAGTGTGGGATTGGTGATCTTTCCCATGTGCGCACCTTTCTTTCGATATGAAGATGGTACCGACACGGTTATTGTAGCACCCCAGGTGAAGTGGGCGATTCAGGCAGTTTGTCGGTCCCTGTGTGCCAGCGCGTACCTGAGCTAGTCCATATCGTATACACATATTGTCCAAAACCTTGAGCTTATCGTCTTCTTATCAAATCAGGAGAATCCTCTCACATGGTGTTAATATGTTACTCGTGTGGTAGCACTAGATTTTGAGCACCCACATCTTTTATCATTGATCGATCTATTGGATGAAATAGAAGAGGAGTATTTCATGAAGAAAATTCTAGTAGTGGGATTCGTAATAGTACTGAGCCTCGTTCTGCTGACCGGTTGCGGTACCGATGACGTAGCTGATGAGACGAACAACGCCACAAGCGCAGTTAGTGAGACTCAAGATCAGACAGATGATGCTGCCACAACAGCAGAATCCGCAGGTGTACTCTCGCCTCCCGCCTGGCTGATCGGTGAATGGGTACCGGAAGAACAGGTCATTGATGGTCAAGATGTCGTTGTAACGGAGAACAACGTCACATTCAACGGCGGTAGTCTCGATATCGAGTGGCAGGTGAAGAACGCCGGAGGCGAAGCTTCTGAGACCACTGATGGAGATACCTACACGATCCTCTACTCCGCAGGGGGCTATGATTTTACTTACACCTTCACAAAACAAAGTGAGAACGCTATCGCTTTGCGGGCCGGAATCGGCGACGAGCCTGGAACCGATGTGAACTTCGTCAGGAAGTAGTAAACGCTCAACAAAGCTCGAACGGATCGTCCTTGTTCTGGCAATGGTCTGCAGAACAGGGACGATCTCTATTTCAAACTATGTGCGAAGACCGATCACCCCCACTCGGTCGTGGCATACTATTCATATCAATTGCTCTGAATGAAAGGTGGGCATGAAAAGACTCAAGAAGGCATTTCTGGTTCTATTGATTGTTGTCGTTTCTTTGGTGGCACTTCTGTATAGTGTCGTTTTTCTTGGGCACAAAGTCTTATTCCCGGTACCAACATCAGACGTACCGACCATAGAAGCTGCAACCGACTCTATATTGACGTTAGGAGTGCAGGCGCACTCACCTCAGCCAACAACGGTCGATGAGTACCTGAATGTACTTGCCGGACAAATCAAGAACTATAACGAAATCGCTCCTGAGCTGTGGGCAGACAATCCACTTACGAATCAATCCATTGTTGTCGAGGAAATCACAAAGAACGATTTTTGGCTGATAGAGCCTAATGGTACGTTTAGGTCCATAACGAAAGAAGATGCGCTGAAACTCGGCATCGATCGAGTGCCCTATTTTACGGGCTTTTCTCAATTTGATGGTGGCGTGTATCTTGCTATTTCAAGTGACGACGTAACCAACTATCTTTTGTTCGAGAAGTACCTCCACCTCGGTACGTATGATCCTTTCATTACTTTCTCACATGAGGCTTTTCATATAAAAGTACAAGATAACTGGATGCAGAAAGACAACGTATCCAATTCTGCTCGCGACGAATTCTTTGAAGATACCGCCGCTCGTGCAAAACGGGATCTGCTGCAACGGCAGATACTGAAAGCGGTACGTGAACCGGCCAACACCGAGTCAATACTTGACGCGCTCGCGACATATGAAGACTACAAAGTGCAATTCCCAAAAGATTACGAAAACTCACTGTACACCGATCGTATAGAGGGTACCGCCTATTACTACGAACTGATCTCGAGCCTGCATTCAGCGTATCCCGACCAGATGAAGAATGTAGACGATCTGCAACGCGCTCTTGCTCTTCTCGCTACTCGTGAGGATATCTATCTTGTCCATGGCTTAGTTACCGAGGGTTATAACCTTGGTGGATTTACCGGTGTGCTACTTGACCGGCATGTTGACGACTGGCAGACGCAATTCATGAATGACCCTGACATGACTCCGCTTGAATTGTTGTATCAGCATTTCAGTGATGAAGCGCTTCCCGGACCCGTGCAGCTCACGCAGGCAGATATCGATGCGGTCGGTACAGAAATTGAAAAGAATAATGAGGATGGCGGCCCTCATAACTTGTTCCAGTTTCTGTACGACATTTTGTTTTAACGCACCCGAAAAGGACGCGTTGATCAGATGAAATCGATGAACTCGCTATATCCCTGTTTTTCCATCTCATCTTTCGGGATAAAGCGAAGCGAAGCGCTGTTTATGCAATAGCGCAGACCACCGCGCTCCTTTGGTCCATCATCGAATACATGACCGAGGTGTGAGTCACTCTTTGTCGATCTGACTTCGATGCGCTCGCGACCGTAAGAGTCGTCATCGTGCTCAGACAGATCCTTCGATGCGATCGGTGCGGAAAAACTCGGCCATCCGCAACCTGATTCGAATTTTTCACGTGATGAGAACAGCGGAGTCCCATCGATGATGTCTACGTATATCCCCTCTTCGAACGTGTCGTTATATTCGTTGCAGAAGGGTGGTTCGGTCGCACCATGCTGAGTCACCTCATACTGAATGTGGGTGAGTCGGTCACGAAGGTCGTGATCGGTCCTGCATGACACCTCGACCGCATGTTTCGCTTCGTCGAATCGTGCGGTGGGAATATGACAGTAGCCGCCGGGATTCTTATCGAGATAACTCTGATGGTATTCCTCCGCTCGATAAAACGTTGAGAGGGGTGCGATTTCGATGGCGAGAGGAATCTCATGGCTCTCGCTCAGAAGAATCACCGCACCCTCGATGATTTCCCTATCGTCACTCTCAGCATAATAAATCCCGCTGCGGTATTGAGTGCCGATGTCGTTACCCTGCCGATTCCTGCTTGTCGGATCAATTATTTCGAAGAATCGGTCAAGCAGGAAGGTCAAGGAGACCACATCCATATCGTAGTCGACTTGGACGCATTCGACGTACCCGGTCGTGTCGGTACAGACTTGTTCATAGGTCGGATCTTCGGTGTGCCCATTGGCATAGCCGACTGCAGTACCGATGACCCCATGAATCAGCGAGAAATACTTCTCAACACCCCAAAAACACCCACCCGCAAGATAGATCGTCTTTCTCATTTTTCACCTCAGTATTTAACTCCCATGTAATTATGAACCCTCTGATCCATTTTCATGTTACTCCCTCATCTCTCGAACCGAGCGATTTTTTCTGATCGTGCGATAGCCACCATACCGAAAGATCCAGCTGCATGCATATGAGTGGGAACAGTAATTGGATAAGCATGAACTTTACTGCCTTTCTCTTGTATAATAAAGCCACCGGATAGGAAGGATGTTCCATGTCAATAGTTCGGCGTTTCACCTTGATACTCTTGGTCCTCGTGCTCCTTTTTGGAATGGGGGCTCCCGCTTTAGCAGAAGATGTCTCCGGACAGAGCAAAGGCGCTCTGCGTGAATCCGTCATCGCGACTGATGGCCCGGGTATTCTCGCGGTCGCCATTGCTCCTCTCGGTGCCAATGGAAGCGTTACTACCACCGTCAGTGATGAGGAGATCGTTAAAAAACTGGTCGGTGCCAATATTGACCCCTTTAATATAGTGATCATCGGAGATGCCTCTAATGTACAGAGAGGGATCTTTTCGGGCGCACAGAACGCGGTCGGTCTCGATAGCGGAGTTGTTCTATCGACCGGGGACGCGAATGATGTATTCAATGACGCACTTGCGAGTACGAGTTTTGAGAGACCGGGAGATACCGATCTTTCTAGTCTGATCGGTAAAGATACGGGAGATGCAGCCGTCATTGAGTTTGACTTCATCCCGGAAACATCAGCGATTGAGTTCAAATATGTCTTTGCCTCTTCCGAGTGGAATCAAGAGGTTGCTTACAACGATGTATTCGGACTTTTCATAAATGGGACGAACAGAGCATTTCTTCCCTCTGGCAATGTAGTCAGTGTCGGAAATATTCTCACCGATTCCGGCTTACCGTGGCCGGTAAATCCGCCACCTCCCTCTCAGGGTTATTTTGTCAATACGGTGGCTGTCAATGATTTCAGCTTCAACGGTGTCTCGATCATATTGACCTGTGTCGCAGACGTCACTCCCGGAGAGGTGACCCATGTCAAGTTGGCGATCGCAGACGTGGGCGATTACATCTATGATTCAGCTCTGTTCATCGAAGCGAACAGTATCGGCGCTCTGCCAGAACCTGAGCCCGAGCCTGAGCCAGAGCCCACACCAGAACCAATTCCAGAGCCAAGTCCCTCAATACCTGATACCAGCGATTCGATTATCGCAGCACAAGGGTTACTCGGACTCATCATGCTCGGTCTGAGCCTCATCGCGACAAGCACAAAGATGTGGTTTGCAAACAAGTAAGATTGAGCCAAATCTCTCAATAGCGTTAATGACTTCCATGCCTTCGACTCATCACCGAAGGCATGGTCAAGTTGTGAGTCGCGAAATGCTGATCTGAGCTTAGTAGCGAGGAAACATAGGATCATTCTTACGGTATTGTGTTTACCGATCCCTGTGCATAATAACTCCTGTACACTGAACCATAAAGGAGGTTTTTGCAATGTCTGACAGAAAGAAACCGGCTACCTACCTCTATATCAGCGACCCTCATGGTGCAGGCAACAGGTTCGATGCCTTGCTGCGTTGCGGGCTCAATATGGACGGAGAAGAAGCGCTCACCTCCGATAATATTGCCACGGCGTGTCAAAAAGAAGGGATCGACACGGTGTATCTTCTTGGTGATTTGTTGGATCGTGCCCCTGATCCTATCGCCACCTTTCGCACTGCGCAGACGATTATGGCTTCGGGTAAAGGCCGGTATGTGACCGGCAATCATGACTTCTGGGCGATGATGAATATGCTCGGCATCCATATCCCCGACGATGGTCGAAATAAACCATACTGGGCACGGATCGTTGCAGCGCATATTGAGCATACGAAACGACAGCAAAAGGATGTATATGCCGCGATCTATGACAAGCGGCTCAAGGATTTTGAGGATAATTACGGTACGGAACTTCGAAAACTTGATGAAAAAACCGGCACGATGAAAGATGGTGGTGGTAAGGATCTGCTCAATTATCCGGAAGAATTCAAAGCCACAAAGAATACAGCTATCAATAACGATGAGGCATTGCGCAGGTTCTGGGCAGATCTGTTGGGACGCAATGTCGAAATAGTGGTGTATACCGGGTTGCGTGATGTGGAATCGATGTCGCTTGGCTGGTTCGAGGCTAAACGCGAGGAAGCGCTGGCTTTAGCTGACCGGTATCCCGATGATGCTCTGCTTCAGAAAATGCCCGGTCAGTTGGATGAGATCATTAGGTCCTATGGTAAAAGCCTTGATACCCAGGTCGAAAAGTATGGGGAGGACTATCTCACCATTGATCAAATGATGGCTGATCATTATGCAACGCCGGAGTGGTGGGCCTATGATTGGATTCGTCACAAAGGATGGGGCTCAGCGGATAGCGGAGGATTGCTCAGTGTCTTGAATGATCAGCTGCCTGAGGGAGCACGCAAGCTTGACTACCGTAACTATTACGAGAATGAGACCATCCGGGAGTTCGGTAAATTCTATAAGGAAAACTTCAGCTTGTACGAGCGCGATACTTACGGCAATGCTCTGCTACACAGTATGCTGCCGGTCGATGATCGCGGTATCGTCTCGATAGGCAAGGTCGATGAGGACACAGGTAGGATAGTCACCCACGATGAGAACGGTGATCGGATCGAGGGCTTTTACTATAAGAACACACATTATGCAGACCAAGCGATCTTTAATGGTTTTGATAGAATCGCAAGGGACATACGTGACTTCGACGAGCGCACCCAATCGACTTCAGAGATCCGGGAGGCCCTTACCCTGATCAACTCCATCTATGCAGATGAAACGACAATCATCAAACCGAAGATGATCGCCCGAAACCTGATTGCTTCCGGCAGATCTGTGGCAGAAGGAAAGGATGAGACTGCCAAAGAGCTCATGGCGAGAGGTCTTGGAATGGCTATGGATCGATTGAAGATACCGATGATCATCTGTGGTCACAATACCGTTGATAAGCTGGAGGCAAACAGCATGGGTGTGATAAACCGCGATGTGAATGGACTGGTTCGATGGATCAATATCGACGGTGGTATGTCACCAAAATTCAAAGGACGCGGCATGATCGCAAAGATGAGCATGGCAAATGGATTTGGTCTGAGAGTTTATGGATTCTCCGGACATGATACAGACATCCAAATGCAGATACAGGTACCTGTCAGCGAATTATTCACCAACGATAAAAACGACGGTTATTCTTCGTCAGAATAAGTGTACTGCGCTGGTCTATATCCAGTAATCCCATTTGGCATTTTTCCGTGTCAGGTGTCATGCTCCGTGTCATTCATAAAGTTGTGAGTGCGTCACAACCTGTAAGACAAAAATGTCTGAGAGCTTATCATCGAGAAGATGAATTCTCAGATCGCCGCCTACTGCGATGGGCACTTGTCGTTCATGCTCTCCGTGAAAAAATAGACGCGCATTATCGTAGAACACTCACCATTCGCATAATCTTTGACGCTTCTTTGACTCGCCGCTATTGAGCTGGTTGAAGTAGCAAGAATTGCTTTTTAAATCTCTTATTAAATTCCAGTTTCCAATTCAAATCTGGCATACTGGATATATCGAGAGGATACTCTATGCAACCGTCTGTTACCGGCTCGCCTCGAGAAGAAACTCAAAACGGTGCTTCTAGCTTTGATAGGGAACTCAAAGTTGCATTGATTATCCTATTCATTTGTTTGTTCGGCTTTATGCCAATGCTCATTCTGATGGGACAAATCGCTGATCACATGGAATCACGAGCATTCTCTGACAAAAACCCCGTAACTGATGCCTTCTTTTTAGAAGGTACCACTGATCTTCAGCGTGTTTTGGAAGCGGGGGCGGACCCCAATGAGATCGTCGATGGACAAACAATCCTCCAATCTTTTCTTATCAATATAGCAACATGGGAGTTTGAGAGACCTGAATATTTCAAGAAGATAGTGATGCTTGTCGAACATGGCTATAACGTGGACGAAGCAGATGCACAAGGTCGCACACTTTTGATGCTCGCTTCCTTCGATACTCGCTGGGACGACAATACATATGATTCGTTTGACATGCCATCAAGACTGACTGAATTACTGATAGCCAACAGTGCTAACATCAATGCTACTGACAACATGGGTAGAACCGCTCTTATGTGGGCAGTGACGTATCGAGGATACACATTCGACTTGGAGGACAAAAAGGGAGTGGTACTTGAAAACTCACCGATAGTGGACGAGCTTGATTATTCAGATGATTTTGCCATGGGCATGGGATTTTTCAAACTGACCCCAATTTTCTACCCCGATCAAATTGAAGCACTGGTAAATGCCGGAGCAGATCTTTCGATACGAGAAAAACTCGGTTTTACCGCACGTGATTATTTCGAGTTCGCTCTCAAGTTAATCGAGTTGAGTGGTGACAACGCCTTCGATGCAGAGATCTATCAATCCGAACGCTATCTTGATTCTGTAGAAAGGATACGCGTACTCTTAGAAGTAGAATGAGCACCGTTTCCTCAGTCTGTTTCAAAATGTAAGCCAAAAGCGCCGAGTATCATAAGGCTGATCAGCGCAAGGATGGGAGTATAGAGCATCGTCAGGAGGAGCATCTTCCTCAATCGGAGATCCTTCATCCGAATGAACAACGATACTTGCATGATAATTGGTAGGGATCCTACGATCACAAGATAGAATACAACGAAATTATTGCTTCCCATGTTGTAGCCGATCATCCATGGGTATGCGAAAAAGATCGCATAGGAGCTGAGCGCTGCAGCGATACCAACGCATAAGAGATAGGTTACCTTGGCGATTTTTGGTTGTGTATTTGCCAATCTATACAGTGAGAAGAGTCCTATGATGAGGGGAATGAACAATGACAGATAGAAAGGCAACTGCGGAACCAAAAAGCTGATATTGAGCCACAACTCCCAGAGCCGTGGATGGCTATCATACAATGCATCGGGTGGATACATGAACTCTAACATATTTCACCTCGTATCATCCGACTGATTAAACTGTATTCTACAGGATAGGTCATTGATTTATTCAGAACTCTCATTATTCCCACTCTATGATACCAACACCCGAATAGTGTAGATGTGATCTACTCTTGCTAAATCTCATGTCCCCTATCCTCTCTGGTATACGTGGTGGACGTTCAAGGTGGTACTCATTTGATACTCATACCTTTTCATCTGGAATTACTCTGTTTAGGTCATTCTAAAAAGGGGCCAATAATCCAAACTTGATCGGTCGAAAAGTGGTCCACTCCGAATAAGCACCACGTGCGTATGTAAC
>WRDL01000008.1 GCA_009784095.1 Coriobacteriia bacterium
CTTGCGAGGTGCTTGATCACAAATCACAAGGCAATCAATTCTAAAGTGAGAAGGTAGGCTTGTCAAATACGATTTTTAAGGTACGAGCGATTTTGCATGAACAACGGCTATCGACGAGTATGGACGATTTCTACCCCATCCCCCCGGTCCCTGCGGTCTTCGATCGGCATGTTGCTCTCTCGTTTCGATCATCATTTCATACGCCTTCACACCCCCGCGTCTTCTCTTCCCGCACGAAGAGACATCAAATTGAGTTGCCCCTATCGGAAGGCATCGAACCTCCTTTCGGAAGGTGTTCTTCCCCTGCTATTGCGGCCCCACCTTTCCATCTCGGCTCCCTCTGAATATCCCGGGCGTGTCAGTATAAAACATGAGAATCTGTGGAAACTGTGGAAAACGCAGTTAGGCACGATGAAAAGCACTGTGGAAAACCTGGAAACGACCACGCCCGGTAAAAAAGATACGGGTGGATCATGCAAATACTGCTACTATTATCATCCCTTTGTAACTTGACAGACGGATTTCTTTAGAACGGATCGGTTTCGCTTCTTTCCATCCAGTTTCCCACAAGTTTTCACCAGTTGTGGAAAACATGAAAAGTGCAGATGAAATACTGCGAACACGGGTTCGCTTACGGAAAAGAGCAGGTCGATTTTGGAAGGTATCCTCTGTATTGGGATAGAAAGTTATCTACAGCTGTGGATAATTGTGTGGATTACAGACTTTTACGGGAAAGAGACAGGAAAGTGGCACTACCTCGTGCGCAACAGGATATGCTCTCGCAAGAGGGGGCTCTTCATACGCTGACGGTTGCGACCAACCTTGATTATTCCCAAGAAACGAACCACCAGACCCAAGACGAAGAGCACATATCCCTTATCGCTATTTATGAGGATATGGCGTTCGCTCCCCGTATCATAGAGATCCCTTTCACTGACGCGCGGGAGACGATCGGAGCGCTCGCTGCGACCACCCATACCCAGGTCTCCAATCTGGGCGGCTCCTTCCCTTATCGCATTATTTCTGAAGCGTGTGAGAATCTGATCCACGCTGATTTTGCCGGAGTGGTCATCTCGATATCTGATCGGGGGAACACGTTGGTCATCTCAGACCAGGGCCCCGGGATCGCACATTCTTCCTATGCGCTCAATACCGGATTCACCAGCGCGACACCCGAGATGAAATCCATCATCCGAGGAGTGGGTGCAGGTTTCACGATCATCAAAGAGTATCTCGATAGTGTAGGTGGAACGCTCCGTCTCGATTCGAATATCGGTGGGGGAACGGTCGTGACACTTCGCCTGCAGCAGTCTTCCCAACAGCCCTCTGACTCCGAGGATAAGACCCCTCCCGGTCGCTTAAGCCATTCAAGTACTCCTTCCCAACAGAGTCCGTATGTTGCTCCAATCCCGAGCTTCACCCTCAACACACGTCAGAAGGATGTATTGGGCGTGCTGCTTAAATATGAATTTGTGGGACCACAACTTGTCTCACAAACATTGGGGGTCGGTCTGGCGACCGCACACAGAGATCTCAAGGTGTTGGAGGAACATGGATTGGTCCAAAGGAACGAACGGAAGAAGAGTACACTGACAGATGCGGGTTTTGAATATGTTGATTATCTCTCGAGTCTTTAGCAAGATATATGTTTTGGAGGATGAAACGTAATGGCTGATGTGGCGACGGTGGCTGCCCCCACCTACACGTTCATCGATGATGGGGTCATCGATAAAGATATTCTATGGCACGATCTTTGTGAATTATTGGAAGAAGAGCTACAGGAAGAAGGGATCAGTACCGCGAGAATGTCATCGACCTTCTCGTCGGCGGTCCCGCTCGGTATCACTGATGAAGGTCAATTCATCATCGGGGTCCCTAATGCATTCAACCATAGTGTCATCACTAATATGCATTTGTCCGATATGAACAAATTGATCAACCGGGTGTCGGAATATGATGGTCTGACCTGCACTGTTGTGCTTGACCCGGATCTTGTTCCCACTATCGCACTTGAGCCGGCGCCCGCTCCCACCGTGGTCGAGATCGTCGGCGAAGAGAAGAAGCACGACTCCACCACCTCGAACAAATTCGAGCCGAAGTTCACGTTCGATTCTTTTATCGTAGGAGAGTCAAATGAGCTCGCCTACAGCGCATCGCTCGCGGTCGCCGAATCGCCGGGTCTCAAATACAACCCTCTTTTCATCTGGGGTGGCCCGGGTCTGGGAAAGACCCATCTTCTCCAGGCGATCGGCTCATATGTCGAGCAGTGCTACCCCAACAAGAAGATCACCTACACCACCATGGAAGAGGTCATGAACAAATATATCGACGCGGTCACCGTCAAGACGGTCGATATCAATTGGTTGAGAACCGAGTATCGCACCACCGATGTGCTCATCATCGATGATATCCAGATCCTGGTCGGTAAAAAAGAGACCGCGGATTTCTTCTTCCATACCTTCAACAGCCTGAAACAACAGCGCAAGCAGATCGTGATCGCTTCAGACCGCTCCCCCGACCAACTTGATCTTGAAGAGCGGATGACCTCGCGGTTCAAATCAGGAATGCTCGCTGATATCCAACTGCCTTCCTATGAAGTACGCCTCGCGATCCTCAAGCAGTATATCAAGACCCTTAATATCGAATTTCTCCCCGAGGCGCTCGAGTATATCGCGGAGCGCTCCTCGGGTAACATCCGTGAGATGGAAGGGGTGGGAACTCGAGTGAGCGCGCTTGCGGAGCTGCGTCATAAGGATACGGTCGATCTTGAGTTCGTCGAACATGCGACCGCTGGACTGTTCCTTGATCCGGCTAACCGCCCGGTATCGGTCGAGACGATCATCGGTGAAAGTGCCAAGTATTACAACCTCCAAAAAAGTGACCTAGTGGGTGTTAACCGCAAACAAGACATCGTGCATGCGCGCCATGTCGCGATGTATCTCTGTCAGGAGATGACCGATTCGTCGTATCCCGCGATCGGACGAGCGTTCGGCGGAAAGGACCATACCTCGGTACTCCATGCGGTCAACAAGATCCGTAAAAAAATGAGCGAGGAACGCGATCTCTTCAACCAGATCCAGATGCTCACCAACCAGATCAAGAAGCGGGTGATCTAAGGGCATGGTAGTGTGGATAACACCGGTAAAAGGATGGAGTGTTCTTAGGACCGACCTGAAACTGTGGATAGAGTGGAAAAGTAATGGTTGGTTTTCACCGAGTTATCCCCATAGACACACCGTCGTTGATATGGGAAGGTGTTAGTTATGAACATATCCACAGAGCTTATTGTTTTTATTATTGGTTTTATAAAGAACTAAGGAGAATCATGAAGCTGAATATCTCGAAGAACGAACTCGTCGCAGCACTCGCTATCGTTTCAAAGGCGACCTCGAATCGCTCGACCATCCCGATACTGTCAGGGATCCTCATTCGCGCGACCGATGGTGAGATCGATCTCTTTAGCACCGATCTTGAGACATCGATAAAGACCTCAGCGGCAGGTCTGATAGAAGAGGAGGGTAGCGTAGTGGTACCCGCCAAGATAATCACTGACATCGTCCGCTCGCTCCCCGATGTGTCCATCCTTCTTGAGACCATCGGGCAATCCCTCTCCATCAAAGCCCATCAATCAAGTTTCACGATCCGCACCTTACCTGCCGAGGACTTCGTCAAATTCCCTGAGATCGAAGGAGTGGAGAGCATCACTCTTCCCGCCGGAGAGCTCGCCGAGATGACCAAGAAGGTCGCTCGTGTGGTCGGCAGAGACGAGACCCGCGCGGTCCTGACCGGCATTCTCCTACAGATCGACAAAAACACCATCAAGATGGTGGCGACCGACAGCTATCGGCTCGCCATCGTCGAGAAGGAACGTGAGGCGACCGAGGGTGCTGAGCAATTCGAAGCCCTCATCCCCGGTAAAGCACTCGATGATGTGGTAAAAATGGCAGATAAAAGCGCTAATATCGAGATCACCTTGACCACAAATCAAGTACGCTTCATCTTTGGTAGCACCACCTTTATCACCCGTAGGATAGAGGGGACCTATCCCAACTACCAGAACCTTCTTCCCGACGAGTATGCGCTCAAGGTGGTGCTTTCCACCGAGGAGATGACCGAGGCGGCCAAACGAGCCGCGCTGATGGCGGCCAACAATACCGCGTTGAAGATGTCGGTCTCAGTCGAAGACCAAGCATTGATCATGACCGCGCAATCGACCGATCAAGGACAGGCCGAAGAGGTCATCATGGCAAAAGCGGTCGGAGAAGATCGTGAGATATCGGCCAACCCGACCTACCTGCTCGATGGGTTGTCTGTGGTACCCGATGAATTCATCACCCTCGAGTTGCAGGAAGCCATGAAACCGGGCATCATCCGCTCAGAAGAGGGGGGATACCTCTACCTCTTTATGCCGGTGCGTCCGAACTAACGTGTCATTTCGTATATCGAAACTACACCTGAAGAGGTTTCGCAACCACCACGATAGCTCTTTTGAACTCGATCCGAACCTGACGGTCCTTTACGGTCGCAACGCAGTCGGCAAGACAAGTGTCATCGAAGCGGTCCAAATGCTTTGCGAGGGAGCCTCGTTTCGAAAACCCACATTCAGTGAGATGATCGAGCACGGCAACGAACTTGGATCCCTTACCCTTGAAGCCTATGACCCGGATGTGACCCCTTGGCGCACACGCGCCGTCGAGTTGGTCCTCGAGCCACACAAACGGACCTATACCGTCAATGGCAAGGAGGTCTCCTTGGGTGAGGGGATCGCGGGGGAGATACCGGTCATCGTGTTCTCACCCGATCATCTCGCACTTATAAAGAATTCGGCAAGTAGACGTCGCGAGGAGATCGATGGTGTCAACAAACAACTCTCCAAGAACTACGCGCGTCTGTGCCGCGAGTATACCAAGACCCTCAAGGGGCGCAACCGACTGCTCAATGAAGGGTACTACAATAATCCCACCTTCGAGGCATGGGACGATCAACTGGTAGTGGTGGGAAGCGCCCTCTATCTGAACCGTGCGCGCCTCCTTGAAAAGCTACAGATCCTCACCCAGATCCAGCATAGAGATATCGACCCCACCACCACGCTAGCGATCGAATATACCAACAATTGGGGGGCGACCCCGGACGCGACCAAAGAGGAGCTCGCGATCAGATTCCATGAGGCGTTGAGAGAGTACCGAGAGCAAGAGATCGCACGGAGGGTGACGCTGGTCGGCCCCCATCGTGACGATATGATCTTCTCACTGGACGGTCACGACGCGCGCACATTCGGATCACAGGGGCAACAACGTACCATCGCGCTCGCGTGGAAACTCGCACAACTCGATCTTGTCGAGCAGATAGCGGGGATACGCCCGCTCCTGCTCCTCGATGATGTGATGAGCGAGCTCGACCAGGTGAGGCGCGATGCGCTCATGAGGCGTGTGGGAAACGACACCCAGACCATCATCACCACGACCAACACGCATTATTTCGAGCCCGATCTAATGGAGCGCGCACTCCTGATAGAACTTGGCGAGGGCGAGTCGGGCGCGGTCGGAAAAAGCGGGGAAAACGAGCCCGAAATAGATACGCCCGGCCCCACCAAGAAAACGGAGAAAAAGACCTCGAAAAAGCACCGCGAAAAGGCATAGGGCAGCGATGGGGAACAACGACTACGACACGCGGGTGACCATGCAGTCATTCGACCTCGCTCTCTCATCGCTCATCGGGGATCTCGATGCGGATGGAACGCACATCGCCTACCAGTCCGCGGTGTCCAAAGGATTTAAAGAAATCGCAGGTCAAACAGTAAGCGAACATACCAAGGCGGTCCACTTCGACAAGGGGGTCGTGACGGTGGTGATGGACGCGGGGATATGGGCGCAGGAACTCACCTTCCTGGCCGAGGAATATCGCGAAAAACTTAATAAATTATTAGGTGGCGATGTAGTAACGGCTCTGCGGTTTTGTACCCGCTCCATGAGATAATAAAAGAGGTAAAAACCAACTCAAAACCATCCTCCTCAAGACTATGGGGAGTGGTCGGTTTTGGCAAAAACAAGGAGACAATGTGGCAAAAAAGAATGAGTCTTCGTATACAGCCAAAGACATCCAGGTACTTGAGGGTCTTGAGGCGGTACGTAAACGGCCCGGCATGTATATCGCGACGACCGGTTCACGCGGACTACACCATCTCGTCTACGAGCTCGTCGACAACAGTGTGGACGAGGCGCTCGGCGGTTGGTGCACGGTCATCGATGTCGTGATCAACAAGGACGGGAGCGTCTCAGTCACCGACAACGGACGCGGAATCCCGGTGGAAAGGCATCCGAAACTGCGCAAACCGACGGTCGAGGTCGTACTGACGACCCTTCACGCCGGTGGCAAGTTCGGTGGCGAAGGATACAAGGTATCCGGCGGTCTGCACGGGGTCGGCTCCTCGGTCGTCAACGCGCTTTCGACCCGCCTGGTCGTAGAGGTCAAGCGTGATGGAAAGATCTGGAAACAGGAATACGAGTACGGTAAGCCGACCACAAAGCTTGAGCCGATCGGCAACACGAAGGCGACCGGTACCAAGATCACATTCTGGCCTGATCCCGAGATCTTCGAGTCGGTCGACTTCGACTATGATGTGCTCAAGACCCATCTGCGTGAGACCGCGTTCCTCAATCGCGACCTGCGCATCAACCTCTCCGACCTGCGCGATGAAGAGCCGCGCAAGGACGAGTTCCGCTACGCCGGGGGCATCATCGACTTCGTCAAATACCTCAGCAAGAACAAAGAGACGATCCACGCTCGTCCGATCTATCTGAGCGGTGAAGGCGAAGAGGGAGTCGTCGAGGTCGCGCTCCAGTGGAACACCGGCTACTCCGATATGACTTTGTCGTTCGCCAACAACATCAACACCCAGGAGGGGGGCACCCACCTCGACGGGTTCAAGAACGCGCTCACGCGTACGATCAACGACTACGCGCGTCGCAACAACATCCTCAAAGAGAAGGACGCGAATCTGTCCGGTGAGGACATCCGTGAGGGACTTGTCGCGGTGCTCTCGGTCAAGCTTCACGATCCCCAATTCGAGGGGCAGACCAAGACCAAGCTCGGTAATACCGAGATGCGCAGTTTCGTACAGCAGATCGTGACCCAAGGACTTGCCGAGTATCTCGAAGAGCACCCCCGACCCGCCAAACAGATCGTCGGCAAAGCGTCCCAAGCCGCCAAGGCACGCGCCGCTGCACGTAAGGCGCGCGAGGCGTCGCGCAAGGATGCCTTGCTCGGCGCAGGCTCGCTTCCGGGCAAGCTTGCGGACTGCTCGCTGACCGACCCGGCGCTCTCAGAGATCTACTTCGTCGAGGGCGACAGCGCGGGTGGCAGCGCCAAACAGGCGCGTGACCGCTCCTTCCAGGCGATCTTGCCCCTGCGCGGGAAGATACTCAATGTCGAGCGCGCCGGGCAGAGCCGCGCGTTCTCCAGCAAAGAGATACAGGCCATGATAACCGCGATCGGCACCGGGGTCGGCGAGGAGTTCGATGCCGAGAAGGTCAGATACCACCGCGCGATCATCATGACCGACGCCGATGTCGACGGGGCGCATATCCGCTGCCTCATACTCACCTTCTTCTATCGGTTCATGCCCGAGATCATCGAGCAAGGCTACGTCTACATCGCTCAGCCACCGCTCTACAAGTTCTCGGTGGGCAAGAAGAGCCGGTACCTGTACAACGAAGCCCAGCTCCAAGAGGAGATCGGCAAACTTTCCAAGGACGAGAAGTATCGCATCCAACGCTACAAGGGCCTGGGAGAGATGAACCCTGCGCAACTGTGGGAGACCACGATGGATCCGGCGCGCAGGACACTGCTGCAGGTCACGATGGACGACGCGTTGCTCGCCGAGGAGACCTTCTCGGATCTGATGGGAGATCAGGTCGAACCGCGTAAAGAATTTATCCAGCGTCACGCGAAAGACGTTCGATTCCTAGATATCTAGGCTCAGTGCGACCGGCGGGAGCGTAAGCGCCGCTTAATAATGACGGACGGAAATGACACAACGAACAAAAAGACAGGATGAAGCAACGTTATGGCAGACGAGACCACACTGAATCTTGACACCAGCGGGACGACCTATGTTCCCATAGAGATCCACAAGGAGATGCGCTCCTCGTTCCTCGAGTATGCGATGAGCGTCATCGTGGCGCGCGCGCTTCCCGATGTGCGCGACGGACTCAAGCCGGTGCACCGGCGCATTCTCTACGCGATGAACGAGTCGGGGCTGATGCCGACCAAGCCGCACAAGAAGTCGGCTTGGACCGTCGGAGAGGTCATCGGTAAGTACCACCCGCACGGTGATGCGGCGGTCTACGACACGATGGTCCGTATGGCGCAGGATTTCAGCCTCAGGCAGCCCCTGATCGACGGACACGGCAACTTCGGCTCGGTCGACGGTGACAGCCCCGCGGCGATGCGCTATACCGAATCTCGCCTTCAGAAGGCGGCACTCGAACTCTTGCGCGACCTCGACAAGGAGACGGTCGACTTCGGACCGAACTACGACGAGTCGCTCCTCGAGCCCACCGTTCTGCCGGCGCGTTACCCCAATCTACTGGTCAATGGATCAGCCGGTATCGCGGTCGGTATGGCGACCAACATCCCACCCCATAACTTGGGAGAGGTCATTGACGCGACGATCCTGCTCATCAAGGATCCGGACGCGACGCTCGACGATCTGCTCAAGGTCATGCCCGGGCCGGACTTTCCGACCGCCGGGCTCATCATGGGGCGCGATGGGATACGTTCGGCGTACGAGACCGGGCGCGGATCGGTCGTCATGCGGGGGCGTGCCCATATCGAGCAAACAAGCACCGGGCGTACACGCATCATCATCTCGGAGCTTCCCTATCAGGTCAACAAGGCAAAACTGGTCGAGAAGATCGCCGAACTGGTGAGAGAGAAGAAGCTCACCGAGATCAGCGCGCTGCGCGACGAGTCGGACCGCAAGGGCATGCGCATCGTGATCGAACTCAAGCAACAGGCGATCCCGCAGGTGGTACTCAACAAGTTGTACAAGCACACACAGCTCCAGCAGAGTTTCGGTGTCATCAATCTCGCGCTCGTCAACGGTGTACCGCATGTGCTGACGCTCAAAGAGATGCTCTCCCACTACATCGATCATCAAAAAGAGGTCATCACACGTCGCACGAAGTTCGACCTGCGCAAAGCCCAGGAGCGTGCCCACATACTCGAGGGCTACATCATCGCGCTCGATAATATCGACGAGATCATCAAGATCATCAAGGCGAGTCAGACCGATAAAGAGGCCAAGGCCTCGTTGATGAAGAAATTCAAACTGAGCGCGGTGCAGACCGACGCCATCCTTGAGATGAAGCTGCGCCGTCTGACCGGATTGGAGCGTGGCAAGATCGAGGACGAACTCGCCGAGCTGCTCCGTCGTATCGAGTACTACCAGAAGTTGCTGGC
This sequence comes from Coriobacteriia bacterium, assembly GCA_009784095.1. Taxonomy (GTDB): domain Bacteria; phylum Actinomycetota; class Coriobacteriia; order WRKU01; family WRKU01; genus WRDL01. The sequence goes on from WRDL01000008.1 coordinate 9,463, forward strand.
CGATGTGAACCTCATCCTCGAGGTCATCGTCAATGAGCTCACCGAGGTACGTAAGAAGTTCGCCGACAAACGTCGCACCGAGATCACCAGCGCGGCAAAGGACCTCGACGTCGAGGATCTGATCGCCGAAGAGGATATGGTGGTCACCATCACAAAGGCCGGCTACGTAAAAAGGCTTCCGGTCGCCACCTACCGCCAACAGAAACGCGGGGGTAAAGGTATCGCCGGGGTCAACCTCAAAGACAACGATTTCGTCGAGCATCTCTTTATCGGCTCGACGCACGATTATGTTCTGTTCTTCTCGACAAAGGGGAAGGTGTATCGCCTCAAGATCCATGAACTGCCGGTCGGCTCGCGCCACGCGCGCGGTACCGCGGCGGTCAATCTGCTCCCCTTCGAGCAGGGTGAGGAGATCGCGGCGGTCATCAACGCCAAGACGTTCCCCGAGGACGAGTATCTGCTATTCGCGACCGAGCGCGGCATGGTCAAGAAGACCAATATGGCGGCGTATGGACGAGTCCACAGCGGCGGGTTGATCGCGATCAACCTTCGCGAGGGTGATCGCCTGATCGCGGTGCGCCGGGTGCTCGATGGGCAGAAGGTCGTCATGGTATCGAGCAGTGGCAAGGCCATCCTCTGGGAGGAGGCCGAGGCGCGACCGATGGGACGCGACACGATGGGTGTGCGCGGCATGAACATCAAGGACGGCGACGTCTGCCTGGGGATGGAGATCGCTCCGGAAGAGAGCGAGTTGCTCGTGGTGACCGAGCGTGGCTACGGCAAACGCACCCCGATCAGTGAATACCCGACCCACCATCGAGGCGGGCAAGGGGTCAAGACGATCATCATGACCGACAAGAAGGGCGCACTCGCCGCGATGAAGATCGTCAACGCTGACCATGAGCTCATGCTGATCAGCGAAGAGGGTGTGGTCATTCGTGTCAAGGCGAGTGGCATCTCCCAGCTTGGGCGGGCGACCCAAGGCGTGAAGGTCATGAACGTCTCAGATACCGATCGCGTAAGCGCGATCGCGCGGGTCAGCGCCACGAAGAAGAAGAAATCAAAAGCAAGTGCCGAGATCGCAAAGGACGATGATCAGCTTTCACTTCTCGACGATGCGGCCGAAGAAGATATAGAGGACGCCTTGGTCGACGAGGCGCTCGCTGAGGAAAAGTAGCGCATAATGAGTGAGCCGGCAGAAGTACCGATAGAAGAAGTAAGCCACACGATCGATGAGGTCGCAGTGATCGACGAGATCCCCAAGGTCGAAGAGGTGCAAGAGAAGACGGTAGTCGAGTTCGTCGAGCCGATCGCGCAGGTCAGTGCTGAGGATGTGCGGCTCGTAGATGACGCGCCTACCGCAAAGCGCCATAACGCGCGTCGGATCTTCACGTGGATCATCAGCATCGGAGTGCTCTCATTGCTCGCGGCATCCGCCGCGTGGTTCTACTACGATTCACAGATCCCCACCATCGAGGTGGTCGAGGCCGAGCGCGCCGACCTCGCGATCGAGGTGATCGGTTCAGGAGAGATAGAGCCCGACTCACCGACAGACGTCTATTCGAAACAGCAAGGCACCGTCAAAAAGGTGCATGTGACCGAGGGGCAGAAGGTCGCCAAGGGTGCGAAGTTGCTCGAATTGGACAATGAAGCGTTCAACACACAACTGGCTCTGGCAGAGAGTGCCTTGGCGCAGGCACGCGCAGGGCTGTCGCAGGCGCAGAGTGGCGCGATCAGTCGAGCTGACGCGATCGCAGCGGCAAATCGTGGAGTGGATGCCGCGAATGCCGGACTCGATACCGCCTACCAGCTCGAGTGGCTCGCTCATAACAATGTGATCGACGCACAGTACTTCCTCGACCTTCTCAAAACACAACCACAGCCGAATCCCAGCGAGATCGCACAGGCGCAAAGCGCCCTTGAGCAAGCACAGATCGGCCATCAACAAGCGGTCGCCGGGATCTCAGCCGCAGAAGGCTCACTGGCCGCCGCAACGGGCGCGCTCGCCCAAGCTGAGGCGGGTGATCCCAGCGGCGCGATAGATGCGGCGAACGCCGCGATAGCGGCTTGCGAAGAGCAGGTCGAGTTCGCGCGAAAAGCGCTCGAGGAGACCATCATCAAGGCACCGATCGCCGGTGTGGTGCTCTTAGCACCGACCGCTGCGACAGCCCAGTCCCTTGCCGCCGGTGGCGGAACACCCACGAGTGGAGCGACGCTTACCGAGGGCAGTGTGGTGACCCCGGGCATGGTGCTGTTCACCATCATGGATCCCGATCGCATGCTCTTTACCACCCAGATCAACGACACCGACATCGCGCGCGTCTCGCTCGAGCAGAGCGCAACGGTCGAGATAGACAGTTTTCCCGGTGTCACCTTCGAGGGAGTCGTCACCAAGATCGCCGAACAAGCGCAAAAGACGATGATCGGCGCAACGGTGTTCCCGGTCGAGATCCTGCTTGAGGAGACCAAAGAGAAACTCGCAATCGGCATGAAGGGCGAAGCGACCATCGAGGTTTTGACCTTCGAGGATGTAGTCACGATCTCGAGGGGGGCACTGTTCTCCGAGGGGAATAACGACTATGTCTACGTTGTCTCTGAGGGACGTCTCGTCAAGACCGCGGTCGAGATCGGCGAGATCACCGACACTACCGTCGAGGTCAGGCGCGCATTGAGCTCCGGCGAGAGGGTCGCGCTGGCGGGCAACATACCCTACAGCGACGGCATGCGCGTGCGCACTCAGATCCGCTAGAGGAGCAATCTAGCGATAGGTGACCTTGTCGGTCTCCAACTCATGAGGGTCTTTTCCTGATCGAGCAGTACCGAGCAGGATCGCGATGGCGAAATCGTAGCCGACCGGAACACCGAAACGCTTCTTCCACCCATCAGTATCGTCATCCTTGAAAGGAATACCTGCCATGGCACAGATGACGTTGCCAAGACCCATACAATGAGCGGCGAGCGCCACGTTCTGGCTCAGGATGCCTGAATCCATCGAAGCGAACTCCGATCCGTCGGCGCTGACCAGCATCATTGCGGGCGCGTTGTAGAGCACTTTGCCTCCGCGTGATCTGATGCGCTCGTACGTAGAAGTATCCTCTCGGTCGCGCAGGACCTCAAGGGCCGCGCGGTCAAGATCATCGATCAGAGCCTTGTCAGTGACCATGGTGATATGCCACGGCTGTCGATTCATCGCGCTGGGAGCGGCCAGCGCGGCATCCACCAATGTGGCCACCTGCTCATCTGTCAGCGGAGTGTCCTCATAATCTCGGCAGGAATACCGCTCGGCGATGGTCTTGAGCGTTTCGTTCATTGCGACCTCCTCTGTGCGCAGACGTACCATTCGATGCAAGGATACCACGCACACCGGCGAAGGCGATATCGGAAAAGTGCTATTCCTTCGACATGGGAGCCAATGCAAAGTTACGACGGTATCGATATGCGAAATCAGGGGATGGTGGGCCCGGTTGGACTTGAACCAACGACCTCACGCTTATCAGGCGTGCGCTCTAACCACCTGAGCTACGGGCCCCGAGGATTCGTGCTTGATAAGATTATCAATAATGCGGGACACGTGCAAGTTCAGCATATAATGAAACGCGTGAACACATACGAGATCCGATGAAAGGGAGATGGTGGCAGAACGCATCTTCGGTCTGACTACCCAGCAGGTCAACGAGCGTATCTTTGCGGGTCAGGTCAACACTCCTCCTGAAACTCGCACGCGCACGATCCCGCGCATCATCAGAGATCATATCTTCACCCTCTTCAATCTGCTCAACCTGATCCTCTTCCTTCTGGTGGTCTCGGTCGGTCAGATCAAGAACGGTCTGTTCTTTCTCATCGTCATCGCCAATACGGTCATCGGGGTCTTCCAAGATGTGCGCGCCAAGCTGACGATCGATCAGCTCGCGGTCATCATCCAGACCCACGCGAAGGTCATCCGCAACGGACATGAGGAAGCGATCCCCCAAGAAGAAGTAGTACTCGGCGACGTGCTCGTGCTCACAGCTGGCGACCAGGTCTGCGCCGATGGCAAGGTGATCGAGTCGGACGATATCGAGATCGATGAATCACTGCTCACCGGTGAGTCGAACGCCGTCATCAAGGCTGCCGGAGACAAGGCGTATTCGGGAAGCTTCGTCGTTGCGGGAAGAGGCATGGTCGAAGTCAGCGCGATCGGCAACGATAGTTACGCACAACAGATCGCATCCGATATGCGCTATGAAAAGAAGTTCAACTCGCAGCTCATGCGCATCATCAACTTCATCATCAAGATGCTTGCGGTCGTCTTGATACCGCTCAGCCTTGCGCTGTTCGCGCGCACTTATCTGAACACCGGTGACTACACGAACTCGATACTGGCGATGGCCGCCGCCGCGGTCGGTATGGTCCCCGAGGGACTGATGCTGCTCATCGGTGTCGCGTTCGCGGTCGGAGCCTATAATCTGGTCAAACACCGCACGCTCACCCAATCGATGCCGTCGATCGAGACGCTCGCACGCATCGATACGCTGTGTCTGGACAAGACCGGGACTATCACCGATGGAACGCTCGAAGTCGAGGAAGTGATCCCTCTTTCAGATGATGTCGACGATATCACTGAGGAGTTGCGCCAATTCGTTGGTTTCATGGGGACCGACAACGACACCGCACGCGCTCTGCGCGATCACTTCAAGAGCCAGAACACATGGATCAGCACCGATAAAGTCGCGTTCTCCTCATCACGCAAGTGGGGCGGATGTAGTTTTGGCGAGCACGGCTCGTTCGTGCTCGGGGCGCCGAATTTCGTCATACCACGGATGGATGACGGACTCACAGAAAAGGTCTCGCACTATGCCTCGCAGGGGTATCGCGTGCTTCTTTTCGCGTGTACTTCCGAAACGTTTAACGGGCTCGTTCTTCCCGCGCATCTGAGTGCCCGTGCGCTGATCATACTTACCGACAAAGTACGCGAGACGGCACCCGATACCTTCAGATACTTCGAGGAGCAAGGCGTCGACATCAAGGTGATCTCGGGAGATGATCCCCAGACCGTCTCGACGACGGCGGCGCACGCCGGCATAGAAGGCGCGAGCTACTACATCGATATGAGTCGCGTTCCCCATAGCGCATCATATGCCGAGCTGATGGAACACTACACCGTATTCGGTCGCACCACCCCTGAACAGAAACAGAAGATGATCTTGGCGCTCCAAGAGGACGGCAAGATCGTGGGCATGGTCGGTGACGGGGTCAACGATACGCGCGCGCTTCGCGAGGCCGACGTGGGCGTGGCGATGGCCAGTGGTGCGGGAGCAGCACGCGATGTGGCCGACTTCGTGCTGGTCGACTCGGACTTCGATTCGATGGTGCACGTCGTCAAGGAGGGGCGCCGGGTCGTCAACAATATCGAGAAGGTCGCCTCGCTCTATATCGCTAAGACGATCTATATCGTGACGCTGACGCTGATCTTCATCTTCCTTCCGTTCGAGTATCCGTTCGTACCGATCCAGCTCACGCTTATCAACTTCTTCATGATCGGGGTCCCCTCATTTTTCTTGACCTTCACACCCGATTACTCCAAGATGCAGGACTGGTTCGCGCATCGGCTCATCAAGGATGCCGTACCTGCGGCAATCCTGGTCATCATCAATGTTGTGGCGTTGCAGCTGATCGGAAGCTTCGTCAATCTGTCCTTCGAACAGCTTTCGACATTGAGCATATTGCTGACCGGTATCGTCTCGATGTTCTTACTGCGTCGGGTCAGCGAGCCCTTCACCAAGTCGAGAATCGCGATGGATGTCGCACTCGTCGTCGGTTTCTTCCTCGCGTTCATCATCGCGCGTGAATTCTTCGAACTGGTCAACGTCTTCGATCGTCTTGCGTTGATCTGGGTGCCCTACGCGATCGGCTCGTACTATCTGTACGAGGAACTCACAAAGGTGACGCTGTTCCTTGAGAAGCAATGGATCGCGATACGCGGAAAGACCATGCGCACGCCGGCAAGAACGAGAAGCGGTTTGTTTTAAGCGTTAAAACCCCAGATAGAACATATAGAGGCCAAGGGCTAGAACGATGATACCCAGACCGATCTGCAGTAACTGGGAGATCGCACCGTAGCGAGGTGAGGTGGCGATCTGGCGCGCGAGACCGACCGAGGTCCCTATCGCGATGATCAAGATCGAGTGGCCGAGCGCATAGAGCAAGAAGAGGAGCGTGCCCCACGCAACGCTGCCCTGGGTCGCGACGATCCCGAGAAGGACGACCAATACCGGGGTCGAGCACGGACTGGCGAACAGTCCCGCCAGTATTCCGGCGATCAACGCACCCAACGAGCCGCGTCTCTTGGTGTGCGAGGTCATATACGTCGACGGGATGAATTCGAAGACGCCGAAAAGTTGCAGCGCCATCAACACCATCAAAACGCCGAGCAGGATGAAGAACCAACTGCCGCCCAGCATGAGAACATTCCCCAACAACGCGGCGGCGACACCGAGGATCGCCATCGTGATCGTCATGCCGAGTGCGAACAGCGCTGAGAGCCGAAATCCCTGCCTAGAGTCGGCCTTGCCGCCCCCGACATATCCGATGACGAGTGCGACGGTGGACAGTGTGCAGGGAAGAAAGCTGGTGACCATTCCGGCAATGAAAGCCAACAGCGGAGCGAGCCAACCGGTGGTCGTCAACGCTTCAGCGAGCGTTTCGAGTATTTGCTGGAGCGATCCCATTATTGGGCGGCCATATCTTGATAGATAGCGACGAGATCGTCAAAGTCCAGCGCACCGACATGGCGGGTCAGGATATGGTTTCCCGCATCATCGGTCAACAGTTCGAACGTACTGCCCAAAGCGAGATCGGTGGGCCGAAAGGGATCGCCGTTCGCATCAAAGAAGAACTGGGTCGGGATCGCGCGGATCGGAAATCCCTCTGCGGTCTGCGGTGAGCGGTCCAGATCGAACGCACGGATGACCATCATGTCTTGGTATTCATCGAAGAACTGCACGAGTTCCGGTCGCATCATGCGACACGCCGGTCACGTCTCGCCTCCGAAGTTGAGCAGTATCGGGCGACCCGCTGCTTTTAGCTCGCCCAGATCGAGCGTCTGTGCGTCCAGCGTCGCGGCGGTGGTCTCCTCACGTGCGTCCTGATATCTTCTCAGGCCCCAAACTCCGAAGACCAGTGCGACGACCAGCGCGACCAGCAGTATTTTCGTGGTATTACTCGGCGTCATACATCCTCGTATTCATGCTCAGGTATCGCGAGCGCTCCAATGTCACGCTCCCTATCTTAGCGTATCATCTTGCAGGTATGACACGTACAGATATGAACGGAGCGCTCACTTGGATTGTAGAATAATACTGCTACAATGAATAACCACGCACGAAACGACCATACGGAGGACTTCAATGGCCTACTATTACGATGAGCCTTCCCGCACATTCAGCGAGTATCTGCTCATTCCGGGATTTTCCGATAAAAACTGTGTCCCAACTGCGGTTTCTCTGCGAACTCCCATCGTCAAGCACAAGAAGGGCAAAAAGGCGACGCTCTATGCCAACATACCGCTGGTCTCGGCGATCATGCAATCGGTCAGCAACGACACGATGGCGATAGCCCTTGCCAAAGAGGGAGGTATCGCGTTCATCTATGGGTCGCAGTCGGTCGAGGACCAATGCGCTATGGTCAGAAGGGTCAAGAGCCACAAAGCGGGGTTCGTCCCCTCCGACAGCAATATCCGCCCCGATCAGTCGCTTGAAGATATGCTCAAGATCAAAGAGGAGAGAGGTCACTCGACGATCGCGGTGACCGAGGACGGGACCGCCGGCGGCAAGCTCGTCGGGCTGGTGACAAGCAAGGATTACCGCGTATCACGTCTGAAGAGGCACACGCCGGTCTCGTCATTTATGACACCGCTTGAAAAACTGGTCACCGCCGAGGAGGGTATCTCACTGAGTAAGGCCAACGACATCATCTGGGAGAACAAACTCAACCAACTGCCCATCCTCGATAAGGAGGGGCGGCTGCTCTCGTTCGTATTCCGCAAGGACTACGACGCGCACAAAAAGAACGAGCTGGAACTGCTCGATGAGTACAAGCGCTATGTGGTCGGAGCAGGGATCAACACACACGACTACGAGACACGGGTGCCGGCGCTCGTCGATGCGCATGCCGATGTGCTCTGCATCGACTCGAGTGAGGGGTATTCGGACTGGCAGGCAACGACGCTCAAATGGATCAAGGACAAATACGGGGACGAGGTCAAGGTCGGCGCGGGCAACGTCGTCGATCCCGAGGGCTTCCGTTTTCTCGCGCAAGCTGGGGCCGACTTTGTGAAAGTCGGTATCGGTGGCGGATCGATCTGCATCACCCGTGAAGCCAAAGGTATCGGACGCGGTCAGGCGACCGCGGTCATCGAGGTAGCTAAGGCACGGGACGAGTATTTCACCGAGACCGGTATCTACGTGCCGATCTGCAGCGACGGCGGTCTGGTCTATGACTACCACATCACACTCGCGCTGGCGATGGGGGCGGATTTCTGCATGCTCGGTCGCTATTTCAGCCGCTTCGACGAGAGCCCGACCAACAAGGTGATGGTCAACGGTCACTACATGAAAGAGTACTGGGGCGAAGGAAGCGCACGCGCGCGCAACTGGCAGCGCTACAAAGAGGGAGATTCAGAAGGTCTCAGCTTCGTCGAGGGGGTCGACAGCTATGTACCTTATGCAGGCTCGCTCCATGACAACGTGGCGGTCACGCTCGCAAAGATCCGCTCGACCATGTGCAACGTGGGAGCGACAACACTGAAAAAACTGCGAGAAGACGCACGCGTCACGCTCGTTTCGAGTGTTTCCATCGTAGAAGGTGGTGCGCACGACGTGATCTTGAAGGATACGACCACTCAGCCGTCCAATTAAGCACGTCGCCAGCGCACACACTTCATTCATATCTTCGATGTACAATACTCACCTAAGGAGGTGGCACTATGCTACCAATGGAAGTTACTTCGCTTGGTCTCGATCCCTCGACACGCACACCGGTCGTGTTGCTGTCGCCGGTCGACGGACCTGCTATATATTCCGATCGTGTGATGCCCATTCAGATCGGCGGTTATGAAGCGTCAGCCCTGCTCAGTGGGATACGTGGCGTTCGCGCTCCACGTCCCAGCTCGCACGATCTTCTGTCCGCTGTCATCCAGCGCGCGAACCTCGAGCTGCTTCGCGTCGAGATCTACGCGTTCAAAGAGCATGTATTCTACGCCCGTCTGGTCTTCGAGATCGAGGGAGCGGAAAATACGCTTGAGGCGCGTCCCAGTGACGCGATGGCGATCGCCGCTCGACTCAATGCTCCGGTCTTTGCCGACGAGCACGTATTCGTCGAGCACTCGCTCCCCAAGAATGCGGTGCACGTGCACGAGGGCGCACCTCCCTCACAGGAGGGCCTTGCCAGCTTCGAGGCGGCGCTGAGCGATGCGGCAGACGAGATGGATGAGATGGACGAGGAAGAGATCATGGGATCGCTCATGAGCGCACTCGGATCTCTCATGGAGATGTTCCAAGCAAGCACCGGCGCGACCGGTATCGGACTGGATATGCGCGTGATGGGTATGATGCCCCAGTTCACGCAGCGTCCTACGCCGCCGCAACGCGAGGTCGACGAAGGCGATGCCGCCGAGTTCAAGTCGTTCCTCGACAACATCACACCGGAGGATTTCTCCTAAGTTTAGACCCTACTGTCCCACTCTATTTTAGGTGTTCGACGTCCCACTCGAAGGTGAACGGAACGGTGATCTTCTCGACGATATCGTGCAGCGCGCTCAAAGCGAGCCGACTGTCCTCATCATCGACATACGCATACGTGGAATCGATACGCTTGAGCAAGCGATTGAGCCCGGAAAGGAACTCCTCGCCCCGCTCGTAGAAATTGGGACCCCCGTAATGGGTGTGACGACCCTCTTCACGCACCAGCTCATCGTCGATCTCACCGATCAGTTCCTCGAGCCTGAGCATGACCTCATCGATCTCATCGTTCTTCTCGGGTAACTGCGGGAAGATGGCGTAGAAGAAATAGATATCGTTTACGAGCCGGTGTTGCATGCGTACGAACTCATGGACCTGGTCGTAGTCGCGGATCTGACTGTTGAGCATGAGTTGATGCTCGATGATATTGATCGCGAGTGCGGTGCCCTTGATGTTATGGGTCGCTTGACGCGTGATGCGCGCATACTCGTCGCTATCCTCATAGTCGAGTCGGATGCGTAGGACCTTCTTCAGCATAAGATGGCTGAGGTGGCGCGAGCGTTCGACCAGATCGACACTGGCGATGGTGACACGGTACGGATAGACGAAGCCGGTAACCAGCATTGCGATGATGGCGCCGATCGAGACGAACACAAGACGCTCGATCGACAGAAGGAGGCCGGTCTCGCTTGAAGCGAGAGCGACCAATGTCAGCACACTTGTCGTCGAGACACTGAGTTGAAGATAGGTATTCGTCTTGAGTAGATACGACAGGATCTGCAGACCGACACCGACGGCGAACAGGAACGGATCATTCGACGTGATCGCAAAGAGTAAGGTGAACGCGATGATCCCCATGAAGGTACCGCCGATACGGGTGATCGAGCGTTGTTCGGTGTCTTCAGCATAGGGCCTCATCACGAACGCGGCGGCGAAAACCAACCAACTGTATTGGGGCCAGGGGACGAAATAACCGATCCCCACGAGGATCGCGATGGTCGTCGCGTTCTTCAGTGCGAAGATGAGCCGCAAAGAGGTGGGTCGTACGATCTTGCGTAGTTCACGTGCCCAGAACATATCACCGACTTCGGTCTTCTCGACCTCGTCTTGTGCCCACAGATGGCGCAAGGTGTTGATCTGTCGAGAGAGCACATCGAACGCGCTGATGAGTTCATAGAGCGCTGGGGACGCGTCAACATCATCAGCATCGATATCAGCACGGTAGCGAGATGTGAACTCCTCGATCTGCGGCTCGATGCTCTTGAGTTCATCAAGCTCGTCCGAGCTGAGGTGGATCTCTTCGAGCAGAGCGGCAAGGTCGGCGAGCGCCTGGCGCTCGATCAGGCTCGGCATATGCGAAGTCCGCAGATCCTCGAGTGCGATAACGAGACGCTCGAGGGTCAACACCAGGCTGATACGCATCTCGGCGATCATGCTCATCTCTCGTGAGCGTACCGGATGACGATAGAGGCGACGATTGATCTCGCTTATGTGCTCCACGATGTCGTCGATCGGGGTGGGGACGAACTCGATCTCGGAAGAACCGGCGGTGGCGATCGCGTGATGAGCGACCTCGGAAATAAGCTCGTTGAGCAACCCCGTGAGACTTTGATTCTTCTTGAGGTGGTTGATCAACGTCATTGCCGCGATGAGTATCAGCGCGCCCAAAAGCAAAGAAGCGAAGCGATATTCGATGCGGGCATCGAGGTTCGACGCGGAGAGAAGATAGAGATAGCCGATGACGACCGGCGCATAGAGTGTGGCCTGAAAGTCCCCGAACAGATAGTATGTCGCAATGAATACCACGGCAAACGTGATGATGACCGCGAGATTGGCACTGAAGTCGAAGAACCAGGTCACCAGTCCGATGAGCAGTGAGATACCGACGATGTTCGAACCGTACCGCAGCGGATGCCATGGCATATCGAGTCGATTAAGTATGGTGAGCGCCAGGGTGAAGATGATGCCGACGATGAGGTTCTCGCGCCCGAAGAGCTGCGGGAAGCCCACCAATAAGATGAGCATCGCGCCGGTAAGAACTGCGATTATCTTATAGTTCCTTTTCATGTCACTAGCCTAATAGTACGAGAAACTGGCGGGCCATGTGGAATAAACTCTGTGAACTTGACCGAATTGACAATTGTGGTATTCTAGGTAGTCGCTAAAGTGGGGCTTTAGCTCAGCTGGGAGAGCGCGGGCTTTGCAAGCCTGAGGTCAGGGGTTCGATCCCCCTAAGCTCCACCATTAGAAACAGAATAGGCACATTCATGTGCCTATTTTCGTTTCTACGGTAGAACTTACGGAGGGGGAGCGAACCCGAGAGACGATTTCGACCTAGGGGAGAAATCGGTTGAAGACCCACATGCGACTTAGAGGAGCATGTGGTCCGAGCGCTTACGCGAGGTCTCAAGACCGCACCAAAGGTGCGGGATTGCGCAACAACCAACAATCGCTCCGAGAAGTCGCGATTGCCCCTAAGCTCCACCATTAAGAATCAACACAGGTGCCGATAGGTGCCTGTTTTAATTGTCAGTACGAGACGTAGAGGTGATTCGGGGTATTACTCTGATAGCGCTTTTGCGCCGTCTCCGAGACGCTTCTCATCGCTTCTCACACGACGCTTGAGTTTCTTGATGTCTTCCTCTGATGGGAGTTCCTCCGGCTTAATGCCACGGGTTCCCAGCATGCCCCTCACACTTTCATTGTTTTGGACATGCTCATCACCGATAGGCCATTCCCCATACATGTCTTGCTCCTCGACGTTGTGGTTGGTCATCTCGGTTGCCAGATTCTTCGCGGCAATGGTGACCGCTGGAAGCACATCCGCGAGAGGACCAGACTTGACACCGAGCCTGTCCTTCATCTTCTGAGTCGAATCCCCACCGAACAGAGCGGTGTCGCCACGTGAACGGATTCTTGCAAATCCCTTATCATCAACTCCACGCTCATAGATGTTTTGGCTGAGGCGTTTCTCAGACTCGGTGAGCTTTTCTCTGGCTGAGATGCGCCTGATGGCAGACATGCGCTCAACGATGACTTCTTGCTTGCGAGTTTGTACGGCGAAGTAACTTTGCGCGAATGCGATCTCATCCTTACGTGGATCGCCATTCATGGCAATGAGGTAGCAGGCGTATCGTGTAAGTTGAAAGTCCGCTATGCCCCGCTCTGCGCCACTCCCGGTGGAAACCATTTTGCTAACGTCAGCAAAATGGTTCTCAACTGGGATTTCTGTACTCTCACACGACATTATGGCTCGCTTGATTGCTTCCTCGAAGTTTCGCCATTGACTGTATCCGAGCAACCCCATCAGGTCACGCGCATACCAATACTCGCAATCACCGTCCACATAGGCGTATTCATCGAATGATTTCGAAAGTTTTTGAACTAGATCCTTATCACCCATGCGGTTCTTTTCCTCATCAATCTTCTCGCAGACTCTGTAAAAACCTCTCCTGGCATACTATAATTATACACGAACATATGTACGCTATGGATGATTATGCTGAACAAATGCGTAGTCTAATGCAATCTTGATGCTATGTGGAGCTCACATGTGAGAGCTTAATCCAAAAAAACTTCAGAACTCTTCCGACCATAAACGATCAGGAATCGTTTGAGCTCCAAAATATCCAGCTGCCTTTGGCATGTTTCAATTTTCGAGATATAGCTTTGAGGCTTATTGAGGCTTTTTGCTACGTCCTTTTGGAGTAGGTGGCAGTCTTTTCGCATTTTTATCAATCGTGCAATCATAGCCCGATATTCATCATTGTAAATCGAATTCATACAGCCACTTTAAACCCCAAAATGGAATATCCTAAATTAGGATATACTGAATCAGGATATTGAACTGAGCCACGAACCTGGAGATTTTTTGATGTTGAAATCACTTCATGATTATTCAAAAAATGAGCTGATTAGCATCATAAACGACTTACGCAAACGCAAAAAGTTTGGGATGGTTTGGGAGGATAAGCCAGAACAAGCAGTTGAAGACTGCAAATCGAAGCTTCCTGTTGTTCGAGAGGTTGAAAGTCGATCAATTGAGCTTGTTGAAGACGCTCCAACGAGCTTGATAATCGAAGGCGATAATTATCACGCACTGAAAGTATTGAACTACACCCATGCTGGAAAGATCGATGTAATCTATATCGATCCTCCGTACAACACTGGCAATCAAGACTTTATCTACAATGACAATTACGTAGATATCGACGACGATTATCGCCACAGCAAATGGTTATGCTTTATGAAAAGACGTCTTCTTCTTGCAAAAGATTTACTTGCGCAAGACGGAGTCATCTTCATTAGTATCGATGACAATGAGCAAGCTAGACTAAAAATTCTTTGTGACCAGATTTTTAGAGAGAGGAATTTTATTAACTGCATTTCGGTAAAATCGAGTGAAACTTCTGGTGTCAAGATGAGTCATATTGAGAAGAAGCTTCCAAAGATAAAAGAGTACCTTTTAGTGTATGCAAACAATAGTGAATCAATCAAATTGAATCCAATAACAATACCGAAGTCTATAGATAAAAAGAAATTTGTTGCATATTCAAAGTACTATTCAAAGATAATTACTAATCCTGATGATGTGCCAGAAGAGTGGGAAATAATTCCAATAAAAAAGTACCTCAAGGAAAATGGAATTGTTCTAGATAACGAAGATGAATTGCTGAATTTTAA
>WRDL01000009.1 GCA_009784095.1 Coriobacteriia bacterium
ACAAGTAGGTAGCTCGGGATATAGTTATCCGTTCCGCTCTCGGTCACGCCCCACTGGGTACCGACGGGCAGGTCGGTAAAGATGAGTTTTTGACCGTCCTTCAGCTTGAAGCTGAAGGGGGTGCCGGAAGTCACCGCGATCGTGCCTCCATGGGGACCGTCTGAGAGCCCTGCCCCGCTCACGGCGTTCATGTTCGCATCTCCGAGAGACGCAAAACTGACTACTGCATCATTCACATCGATGATGTAAGCGTTATAGGTGCGTGCTTCTGCCAGCGTCGGGATGATCACGGTAGCTGAGAAGGGGAAGTAATACGTCCGGTCGCCGAATTCACCGGTGACCGCCTTACTCATGCTCAAGACCTCATTCTCGGGATCATCTTCTTGCTGAGTCCTGACGAATGTGTTGGTCCAGGCCAATCCACCGCCACCAGGCGTCGGATCGACTTTGTCGCCGATCTCCGGCTCGTCATCTCCTACCAAGTCAGGCACATCGACCATCGCTGATACGGCATACACATAGTTGAACGAGCCATCTTCGCTACTCTTGATATAGACCGTCAGAGTATACTCTGCCGGTGAGTAGGTCATGACCTCAGTGGGAGGTGGGGTCGGTAGTGTGTATGAGTTATTGACCTCGGTGATCTTATAGACATACTCACCGGTCGTTTCAAATGTAGCACCTGTGAAGATGTCACCCGTCTGCTTCATGAAGGTGATGATATTGGTGTCAGTATCGAGGTCACCAGTCTCCGTTGACGCATACGAGATGGTGAATTGTCCGGTGAGCCCATCACCGGTGTCCGTACCAAGCAGTGGCATATCCTCCGTCTTGGCGGTCGATCCGTCCTTACTGATCTTTTCGACGAGGAAATGAAAGTCCGCGTTCGGCGTGGTCGTTCCTTTTGGCATCAAAAGATTCTTCGTGATCGCGACCGCGACCGGTGAATCCTCAGATCCTTCTACCGGATCGCCGGCACCAAATGCCGGGGTCAATACTGAAAAAGTCAGTACGAACACCAGCATCAGTGCGAGCCCAATGTTTAACTTCTTGATCATGTTCTATCCTCCTTGCGATTAAAAAACGTCTGTAGAACTAGTATGTCCACACAAAACGAAACATGCTCGGGTCCGGCCTGACCCTACCTGAGTTCCCATTTCATGGTTATTCTCTCTCACAAACTCCGCCTCCTTAACAGTGCGATGGCGGTCCCTTTTGTCTTGCTTTCATGTACTGTGCCGTATGCGCGACTATCCGTCACTCCCTCCCGCGCATCTCCGAGGACGAATATCTCGCCCGCCCCTACCGTGAGTGGGAAATCCACTCCGGTTTCATAACGCTGGGTCTCAGCAAAGATCTGGCGCTCCTGTTGATTAGCGCCATTGAGCATAAGACCAGCTTCGGTGATATCTATTTCATCTCCCTGACGGGCGATCACTCTTCGCACTTGCCTCTCCCCGTCGACATCGAGGACGGCAAGATCTCCGGGGACATAATTCTTGTCCAATCGATAGAACAATACAAGATCGCCGTCTTGGATCGCGGGGTTCATGCTGGGCTCGACCGTATAGTGGAGACCGAACACGAAGGTGAAGAGCAATGCGGTGATCACCGCGATCGCCGCGATCTTTATCACAAGTGATTTCAGATCCTGCCATACCGTGGTCTGGGCAGGGTATTTTCGTATGTCCGGATCGACGGACTGGATATCGAGGTCTCTGCGCGGCATAGTTAGCGTACGCCCGTCTTTCTTACTGATCGCCGTTTACCCGCATACGCGGTCAGGCTCAGCGCAACTGTTAGAACCGGGAATAACAAGAAGTCTCCGATATTACCCATGCTGAACCCGTTCTCGACAATATCCTTTCGTTGATTGGTGAATTCGAACGATCGATCCTCTGTGGTCAAACTGCGCAACACCGAACCGGTCTTGGTTCCTTTTTCTTTGAGCTCGGGAGTCAAGCTGTCCACGAATTCTGTGATGTAATTATCATCCTCATCCTCGGTGATCGAGAACTTCACGATCGAGGGTACATTCAGGAAGGTGATCTGTTGACCGTGTTTGAGCTTGAACGTCGCATCACCACCGCTTAGCACCATGGTCTGTACTGAAGGATCCACTATACCGGGACCTTCGATAAGGTAATCCAGGACCGTGGACGACCTCAACTCGTCCCCATGCTCGTCGGTGAAATGTACGGTGAAGTCGAATGATTTCATCTTGTCGCCGTACTTGCCGGTCACTCGCTTTTCGATCGTCAGTTTCACGTCTGCAGGGACGAGCCACTGCGCATACAGTGTCATGTTCTCATCCGATAAATAGGTGAATTCCTGCTCGTCGGTGTATGCGGTACCTGAACCGTCCGGTTCCGTGTTCCAGCCGTTGAAGGTCCTCAGATAGGAAGCGAAGGTGTTCTTGTCGAGTTTTACAGACTGCCCGTAAGATACCGGAGTGGTCCCCATCGTGCCGGTACCTTCGTGGCTATCGGACCAATTCGGTTCGTAGGTGATGATCGGGGTCACCGTCAGATCGCCGAGGATCGAGACGAATCGATAGTTATGGGTCTCGTCGATCTCATAGACGACTCCCCCCTCCTCGACCAGATAATAGATACGCGGTTCGCTGTGACCATTCGGACTTGTTCCGGTATCGGTACGCGTCCCTGTCACGTCATATTCGATCAGATGGATATTGTTGAATTTGGGAGAATTCGTCGTATCGAGCAATCCCTCATCGGGGTCGGTGCTCGGATCAGATCTTTTTGAATAGGTACTTCCATCGGTCTTCGTGAGCGGAGAGCCATCCCACGTTTTTGAAGCCGACAGTGTGGTGATCGTAACAAGTCGCTGGACGATGGTGAGGCTTCCATTCTGCACGCGTGCCGGCCCAAGATCGTCAGCAACATTCACCCAAGTAACACCGCCCACTACTTTCTTCTCGTTGTCTACATAGGTGGGCAGTACATTATCGATCCAATCTTGCGTATGAACGGTGTACCAGACCTTGTATCCGGGTATGAGTTCAAGATTCTGAAAATACACCCCCACCTCTTCACCGTGTGGGTCGGCCATATAGACACCTTGTCCTGAGGGCGGTCCTGCTGGCTCAAATACATACTCCGCATCAGGATTCTCACCGGGGAAGATGATATCATAGGCAGCGGTACTCCCTATGATATCGCTCAAATACTGTTCCTCACTGTTATAGGTGGTCGTGGCTACATTTCCCGAGATCCCTCTGATAGTCCAGGTAATGTTCTCGCTACGTTGGTAGTAAAGTCGTAAGGTATACGGAGTCGGTGGGCTGATATCGAGAATCTCGTCATAGAGTTTCTCAAGTGGATGCCCTGGCTGATACTGGTATCCAAAGATAGTGATCGGTCTGGCGGTCACCACTTGATGCAGCACCCCAACTCCCGGTACCGTGGATCTCAGAACAGGAGTTGTGGCGTTACCATATTCGTCGAGCTCATATATCCAATGCTGGGTTTGATAGTTGATGTTCATGAACCTGAGCGGCGCGTTGAGGATCGAGTGTGGTGTGGATCTTTCGAGAGATATCGTCAGCATGGGCATGCCCTCGATGATGATCGATGAGACCAGCTCGGCGGGGATCGTCACTTCATAGATGCAGAACATCTCGCGTTGACCCTGCAGGGTTTTGTTATAAACTCCTATGACCGTACCGGGAAAGCCCGCATACGTCATGTACGATGATGCGTCGTCAAATCTTTTGTTATCCGAGAACGCGAGGAAGTAGAGAGAGACATCTCCTTCATCGCTGATCACCATGTAGACATAGTCGAGAAATGTGTGTCCATTCTGAGAGACGTTGTTAAACGTCAAGAGCATGGCGTCACCGGGTATCGTCCAACCGTATGTGTTCTCAAAATACCTGAGCGCACCCTGCGAGGTCGTCCCATTGCCCATCCAATCATGGGCAGGAGTCGTATACGTCCACAGTGCGGTAAATGTCCTATCCGAAGTGACGAGATCGCTGGGCCCGATCGCAGGTGACCAACCGGTGAATGTATACCCGGGTTTAGGAGCAATACTCGGTTTGATCATGTTCAGATTGGTACCGTCAGCAACATTGTTAAAGACATGGTTCGAGCCGACTCCGCCGGTCCCGACGTTGAAGGTCACATCCCACCCGGTGAGAATATCACCCGCGGGAACAATACCGATCTCTGCGCTGTCGGTTTGGGGCAGCGGTACTATCGGGGTGGGCATTCCAGGAATGGTGGGGATGACGATCTCGGTCTGGGTAAGTGTCGTCTCCACCGATGATCGATCCACGATCTCATAGGGTCCGTCATCGCTCGCTATTTCTGTTTCGAGCGCACTCCATACTGCAGTGAACGCAATGTCACGATCGATAACATCATCCTCTTCGAATTTTGGAGTCCACCCTTTGAAGGTCAATCCCGGCTCAGGGGTGAATTCTGGCTCGATCTCGCTGATAAGGGTACCGTCATAGACTTCCTCGAGGACGAGGTCCTCATCGAACGAACCGGCGCCGGTACGAAAAATGACCTCCCAGGTCTCCGGCTCGGTCGTCAGGGCCATGCCCGGTGTCATGACGGCGAGTATGCTTGCGAGAAGAATGGCGACAAGGAGCAATGAGTTAAGTGTGCTTCTCACCTGGGAAAAGTACCGAGAAGTAAAAGGCGTTATGCGACCGTTCCTAGTAAAAAAGGAATGGTGATACCCACGCCTGGGATCCATAAGCCTTCCCCTCCTGCTTCACCCTGCACTTCTACTACCGTAATACGAAAATACCTAAATGCCAGAGGTCAGATTCCTTGCTCGTTTTCTGATGACCACCATTTAGATTTCACAAATTTTCCTTAAATAATACTCTCAATTTTTACGAAATGAAAGACTTTGTAAGAACGTTTCCAAAAAGACATCTATTTAGTGTTAGTTGAATCTCACCTTTTATTAATTTTTATTAAGTTTAGAGGAGAGACACCCTCATTTTGATTATCGTGCCACAGACCTGCCCTCAAAAGATCGCTCGTGTATTTGTTCTGATCTCTTTCTCGCAAGTTGTGCTCACGAACAAAGAAGCGGAGGATTTGGGAATAAGCATTGACGTATTGAGACCTCGTATTTGGATTAGATGTCCCCGCTCCTCCGCTTATTGTCTATCGTAGCGAGCTTCACATACACTCACTCTTAATGAAGTCTTAAACCGGTCTTAAGGCACTGCGTGGTCTTTGGATAGCGTAGCGCTAATCAAGCGGAAAGAAGATCATTGAAAAGATCCTGGAAGTGCTCACCGGGATCGAGGCCCAGTGTTTCCTGGAGATAGTCGACGCACTCATAATAGATGTTGAGTGCATCCTCTCTGCGTCCCATCGCCTTGTACGCTTTTATCGATAATTCGTAGAATGCTTCTCGACTTGGATTGTGTCGAAGGCCCGCATCGACAAAAAAGTGCGTCTCACCCGGCTCCCCTACCTCGAGGCAGAGGTTGCTCGCCGCGACCATGGAGTCGAGGTATCGCTTTCGATATCGATCTCGGTAGATATCGAGCCATCGATAGTCATATTCGCCTACAAGAAGATCTCCGCGATAGAGCTCAACAAGACGATAATAGTATTGAAGCGCGGCGAGATGATCTTTTTCGAGCACACATTTTCTTGCATGAAGTATGGCATTGTCAAAATGACCGATATCGCTTTCGCATGACACGAGATTGAGATGGATCTTTCCGCACGTCGCGCGTGAGATGACCTCGAAGGCTTCGTCTTGACCGAACTTCTCCTCGAGGAAACCATACATCTTGCTTAACGTCACATAATAGTTGTTCGCGGCAGAGATCTTGGTAAGATCCGGCCATAATAGGGAGAGCGTGGTCTCACGAGGAAGATCGGCGCCTTGCTCAAGGACCGCGCGAAGGAACAACTGGTGCGATTTGGATCGCGTCCAACCAGAGAGGTCGATCATCTCGCCTCGTCTGGACACGTCCAGCCCACCGAACAGATTGATGACTATCGGTTTTGTCTGTTCTTCATAGTCGATACGCAGACCCGTATCGACCCGCGTAAGCCTATTTTGAAGTCGTTTTCCTTGCTCCTTCGAGAGGATCTCGCAAGATCGCAGGATCTGTTTGTGATAACGCGTATGATCGACCAGCTCGACAAGGTTGCCTGGTATCACATCGACGCCGAGCGCACTTGCGATAAGACCGAGCAATGAGGAATGCGTCACGCAAAGTGCCGCGATAAGCATACTGGCATTAGGATCGCTGATAGTATGCCGTGCTTCTCGTATGATTCGTTGCCCTGCAGCGAGATCCTCGGACCGATAGGCGATCAGCGCACGCAAACACGCATGCAGAGCGCGCTCGTTGACGCGCAAGGTATCGTATTCGGTTTCTGGCATGAACTGATCAAGAAGTAACTCAGCTTGCGCAAAATCATACATCCACAACATCACAGAAACGTGCAGCAGATGAGCGATCGGTGAGATCGAAAGCGTTGGGTTACACCGCGCGAACTCCGACAATTTGACCGAGAGCGGCACGGCTTCACGTTTATGACCGGCAAAATGCAGTATGATCAGTCGGGCAACATAGGCATTGAACGCATCCTCAAGAGAAATACCAAGTGTGTGGATCTCCTCATTTCTGAGGCGATCGAGTGCTTCGTCGAATTTCTGTGTAGCGCCAAAACAAAGCGCCTGAGCAGAAAGAACCGGTATCCTTGCGTTTGCAACTTTATGACCGTCGAGGTCACGTAGCACCGCTGCGGCGAGGTCGATCCTACCCTGAAAGGCGTATGAATAGGCAAGTTCAGAGCCATACTGGTGGAGCAGATCCTTGGTGTCCAGATCATGTGATGCCTCATTGAGATAATGCCAATACGGTGACGAGATTTGCTGACAGAACGCTTGATGATCTTGTGTCCTATCCCGCTCGACCAACTCTCGCAGCAAAAGAAGGCGTTCACGGTGATCGTCATCCGTCTCTTGGCCGATCAGACCTTCCAGGAAAACGTGTGCTTCTTCATACAGACCCTGTACGCGATACAAGTCCACACTTATGATGCACAGCTTCTTTCTGCTTGCGCCCTCGCAGTTCCTTAGGTGCCGCCTCGCACGCCCCAATGCTTGGGGTATGCGAGAAAGTACGCGCAAATTCATGACCTCCAGTACGCAGAGAGTATCGAAATGGAGAGGATTATCCTTGCGCTCGAAGAGCTCTGTGGCTCTACGTAGGCATGCCAACGATTCGGTATAACGTTGGCAACCGTAGAAGAGACTGGCGTAGGTCATGAGGACGAACGGATCGTCACTGCTTTTCACCGTGGCAAGATCGAGATCCTTATGGTCCCGTAGACACGCTTTCGCCTTTTTTTCGTCAATGGAGAGTGAATCGATAAATCGTGATATGAGATCGCTCATATCCTTGCTGATAGTCGCGATACTCATAATTCCCTCTCTTCCTCTTACGCTGTTCCTTTATTAGTTGAAACAGGGCTACTATGTAAAAAACCTGACCCAGTGTCAATACCAGTGCGGTATATTCCTCGACTAAAATCGAGCAGTTTTCTTAAGTGAGCGGTAAGATACATTTTAGAGAGTTTTAAGTAAGAATTAAAGCTTTTGACATAACTGTCAAATCGCAGGTCAGACACTGTGGAAAAGTGGTTTTTTGATCAGCCCCACCGAAGTGGGGCTGATTGATCGCTGGAGGCGATGCCCGGATTCGAACCGGGGATAAGGGCTTTGCAGGCCCCTGCCTTACCACTTGGCCACATCGCCGACACTGACAAGAGGTCGGCTCGGCGTGATGCCCAGCCGACCCTGAAATGCTTGGAGCGGAAGACGGGATTCGAACCCGCGACCCCGACCTTGGCAAGGTCGTGCTCTACCAGCTGAGCCACTTCCGCGCAAGAATGTATGTTATCAAAAGCACGGGTAGCGCGCAAGGCTTGTATCTGGCAGTCGGATGACCTTCTTCAGGCGCGGGGGTGAGTACGCCGATACACCTCTTTGAGATGGGCGGCGCTCACATGGGTATAGATCTGGGTCGTCGAGAGGTCAGCGTGTCCCAAAAGCTCTTGTACCGTACGCAAGTCGGCTCCGCCGGTAAGCAGGTCGGTCGCGAATGTATGACGAAAACTGTGCGGACTGATATCCGAAGCCAGATTTGCATTCCTCGCATAGGTCTTTACGATCCTTCTTATCGCGTCATCTGAAAGACGGTTCCCCCTTGACGACACGAACAGAGCTTGAGTATCCCTTCCTCCGGCCAACTGGGTCCGAGCTTTGTCAAGATAACTTGCGATCTTTTCGATCGCGGCAGTATAGAGGGGCACCAACCGCTGCTTGTTCCCTTTTCCGGTCAACAGGATGACCCCTCCATTGAGATCTATGCTGCCAAGGTCAAGTGAAGCGAGCTCTCCTACACGAGCACCGGTCGCGTACAAGCATTCCAAAAGTGCTGCATCGCGCGCGCCGACCGCTGTCGTCAGATCCGGAGCATCCAGTATCGCGTCGATCTCCGATGAGCTCATCGTCTTGGGCAGTGACATACCGATTTTAGGAGTCGCTAAAAGCTGGGCTGGACTATCTTCGCAGATCCCGCGCTCGACCAGAAAGTCGAAATAGGCTCGCAGCGTCGCCATCTTTCGCGCGATCGTCGTGCGCGCATATTGAGCGGAGTTCAACTCTCCCAAGTAGAGCCTGAGCTGACGATGATCGATCGCCTCAGGTGTTATGCCACATCTCTCGCACCAATTCGTGAAATGAGTAAGGTCGCTTCGGTAGGCGCGTGTAGAGTGCGTAGACAGACCACGAACCGAACCCATGGATTCGATGAACTCATCGACGTGCTGCGACATATTCACCCATTTCCTCCAATGCGCGGTGACTATAAGTAGCATAACGAACACTTTTATTGCGCACCTTATCGGCGAGTGGCTCGATGATCCCGAAGTTCACATGCATAGGTTGATATTCCATCGTCGCCGGATCGGTCGCATGATCGAACAGCGCGCCGCTTACCGTTGTAGTCGGAAGTATGAAGGGTTCCTCGTCGCATAGTCGTGCCTCAACGTTTCGTGCGACAAACAGTCCAGAGGCGATCGCTTCGACATACCCTTCGGTTCCGGCGATCTGCCCGGCGAACCAGACCAGAGGATCGCTCTTCAGAGAAAAGTCGGGATTGCACAGACGTGGTGTGTCGATAAAAGTATTGCGGTGCATGACACCATAGCGCAAGAACTCCGCATGCTCAAGACCAGGGATCAAAGAGAAGATGCGCCGCTGCTCGGGCCACGTAAGATTGGTCTGGAACCCAACGAGATTGAACGCGCGGTGAGAATGATCCTCCGCGCGCAGTTGCGCGAGGGCATATGCCCAGCGTCCGGTCTTAGGAGTATCGATCCCTACCGGTTTGAGAGCGCCGAACCGAAGAGAGTCTTTCCCCGAACGCGCGATCTCCTCGATCGGTTGACACGCGCTGAACAAGTCCTTGCCCTCGAACGTGCGATTGATGACACGCTCCCCCGAAAGGAGCGCATGATGGAATTTCTCATATTCCTGTTGGTCGAAGGGGCAATTCAAGTAATCCTTGCCGGCTCCTTTCCCGTACCGTGACGCGAAGAACGCTTTGCTCAGATCGATGCTTTCACCGCTGATGATAGGAGCGGCGGCATCAAAGAATGAAAGACCCACTCCTACCAGATCACCGAGGCTGTTCATCAACGCATCGCTTGCAAGAGGACCTGCAGCAATAATGAGCGCGTCGAAACCATGAGCGTAAGTGTAGATGAACTCCTCTCGACGTACTTCGATCGCAGGATGAGCCTCAATGATCCGTGTGACCTCTTCGGAGAATTGATCTCGATCGACCGCCAGTGCGGTACCGGCATCGATCGCTGCTTCGCTCGCTACGTCGAGTAACTGTGAGCCGAGGATCTCCAGTTCGCGCTTAAGCAATCCGGCCGCAGTCGTCGGATCCTTACTCTTCATCGAGTTCGAGCAGACTAACTCAGCAAGTTTGTCACTTTGATGAGCGGGACTACTGAGTTGAGGACGCATCTCGAAGAGGGTGATGACAAAGCCACGATCAGCCAGTTGCAGGGCAGCTTCGCTTCCCGCAAGCCCTCCACCAACTATCGCTACACGTTTCGACATCACCTGATCCTCTTGCTCTTATCCGATCGCGACCAAACGACCGTCTGGGAGACGCTGGATGAACCCCTTGATCTCAAGCATGTTGATCGTCACGATCACCGCCACCGTCGCTATACGAGATGCTTTCGCCAGCTCGTCCACCGAAAGGGGCATTCGCTCGAGCTTTTCGAGAAGTGCCTTTTCATCTTGGCTCAACGCTGCTCTTCTGATCTCCTCCTTGTGATCATTCTCGCGAAATCCGTCCGGAGTCTCTTCGTAATCAATAGTAAGAGTTAGTGCATCGATCAGGTTTTCTTTCGAGCAAAGTGGCATTGCACCGTTACTCAAAAGATAGTGGGGTCCTCCCGATTCCGAGGAAAAGATAGATCCGGGAACGATCGCTATATCGACGTTGAGTTGTTCGGCCCAATTGACCGCAGAGAAGGTACCGCTCGGCATGCGACCCTCGACGACGACGAGCAGATAGGAGAACGCGACTATGAGACGATTGCGCTCGATGAAGGTATACTTCTTGGGACGCTTACCCCACTCGAAAGGTGAGAGGATGCAACCGGAGTCCGCGATGCTATCGAGCAGATCGTGTGCACTGCGTGGATAGCAGATGTCAGCACCACATCCGAGAACGGCGATCGTCGTCCCTCCCGCTTTTAGGGCCCCCTTGTGCGCAGCCTGATCGCACCCTATTGCTGCGCCTGAGTAGACCGGCACGTCGAGTTGCGCGCACCATTCAGCGACCTGCTCTGCTGCGCGGATCCCGTAAGGAGTAGCTTTTCGCGCACCGATGATCCCAACCCCACGACGAAGAGCGGCAACGTTCCCTCTTCCGTAGAGCACCTGTGGACACCATTCGAACTTCCTAAGATGAGAGGGGAACGCCTCCTCGTCAACGCTTACCTCGAACCGCTCAGCCATGATCGACCCAATCCCTTCGATAATTCAAGGACTCCGCAATGTGCTCGACGCCCACAGAATCAGCAAGATCCATATCTGCGATGGTGCGTGCGACGTGGCTTATCTTCGTGAGTGCTCTGCCGGAGAGCTTGAATGAGTCGGCTGCTGCCTTCAAGACTTTTTGCGCGTCGATTGTGAAGCGGCTGACTTTCATGAACTCGCTCAGCGCAGTGCAGATCGGTGTGACCATCTCACGCTGATGACGGAATTCTTGAGCGTGGCGCACATCAGCGCGAATCTTTTCTGTCGAAAGAGATCCCTTTCGCTCGAGTATCTCATCTGCACGAGGGCGCGGGACCACGATAGACATATCGATTCGATCGATCAAAGGACCTCCAAGGCGATTTCGATATTGTTGAATGCGCTGCGCCGTACATGAACAAGCACGATCCGAGGAGCCATGATATCCACAGGGACACGGATTCGCGGTTGCGACCAATTGAAAGCGCGCCGGCATACGAGCGACCTCGGTCGCTCTCACGATCTTGACCTCCCCCGCCTCCATGGGTTGACGCATCATCTGAAGGGAAGCTGGTTTGAACTCGGGCATCTCATCGAGGAACAACACGCCGCGATGTGCCAGTGTTATCTCGCCTGGTCGAATGGGCGTACCACCACCGATGAGACCCACCGAGGATGCGCTATGATGAGGATCGCGAAATGGTCGCTTGCTGGTGGGTGTGAACTGTGGATCGATCGCACTGTATACTTGCGCTACTTCGAGCATCTCTTCAGTACTGAGACGACTCATGATGGTGGGAAGACGTTTTGCAAGCATCGTCTTTCCGGTTCCCGGCTCTCCGATCATGAGCGTATTGTGCCCACCGACCGCCGCGATAGACAGCGCGCGGATCGCAAGATCTTGATTGACGACATCCTCGAAATCGAGAGCGTCATCCTCACTCATACCTGGATCGTAATCCTCTTGAGCGCAATTTTGCATCGCTTCCAGTGACGGCGCGAAACAGACCTGCGAGAGGGATCTGACCGCGATGACCGGAGTCGGAATGATCGTGCGAATGTGACCCAACGGTCCGGTCAAGAGCGAACGCTCCATCCGGCTGCTGAGCACCGCGATCCCAACGATCCCCGGACTTGGCCTGATCTCACCTGAGAGACTGAGTTCTCCGACTGCGAGATAAGGATCGAGCATCTCAGATGATAGATAATCGGCGGCGACCATCAGGGCAAGCGCGATCGGCAGATCGAGTCCTGAGCCGACCTTTCGTACATGCGCGGGAGCAAGATTGACGGTAACACGCTGCGCGGGTACTTTCAGACCCGTTGATTTGAATGCGGCACGAACGCGTTCTTTCGACTCGGCGACTGCAGTGTCAGGCATGCCGACGATTTGGAAAGAAGGCAGACCCGGCGCGACTTGTACTTGGACTTCGATCGGGATCGCGTCGACCCCGGATAGTACAGCCGAGGCCACGGTAGCGATCATGTTTAATCTTCTCCGAATGCATTCGGGATGAAGTGGAGCTCACCGCTGTGTTCGTTGTGGGCTTTCACCGCGATCACGTCGAAGCGAACACCCTCATAAGACACGTCACACTGTTCACAATAGATCTGAGCGCATCTTATGTAGCGTTCTTGTCGATCTTTGCCGATCTGTTCCTCAGGATCACCTGCGGAGACCGATTTTCGAGTCTTTACCTCGCAGAATGCAAGGAAGCCATTATCGAGTGCAATGATATCTACCTCACCGAACTGGCACCTCCAATTCCTTTCCAGAACGATCGCGTCACGCAGCTCGTAGAATGCGCACGCTGCGAATTCACCGGCTCTTCCAAGTTTGATATGTGAGTCACTCATTGTTTCACCTCCATCCTCAAGCATGACGGAGGCTTCCTTGCTCTCTCTAAGCGCACACTTACCTCGGACTTACTTGCCAGCGAGGTTATCGGTTAACTCCCTATTAATCGTGACACGCTGATTTTGACCATGGCGGTGATTTATCCACGTCCTCTCTCGATCCATATATAAAGAGAGTCACATAATGAAAGTGCGCCTTGTAGGCGCACCATCGCATTTTTGTAATAGAAGGACTAGTAGCCGCGCTCTTTGAGGCGCGCGCTCTTTCCTACTTTATCGCGCAAGTAGTACAACTTGGCGCGACGGGCTTTACCGTGTCCGGTGACCTCGATCTTCTCGATCTTCGGTGAGTGTACCGGGAACGTGCGTTCTACTCCGGTACCGAAGCTGATCTTGCGCACGGTGAAGGTCTCGCGATTGGCGGCTCCCTGACGGCGAATGACGCGACCTTCGAATACCTGGATACGCTCGCGGTTGCCCTCGACGATACGATAATGCACTTTTACGTTGTCGCCAACCTGGAACGGGGCGACATCATCTCTGATCTGTTGCTGCTCTATAGCGCTGATGACATCCATCATTATTCCTTTGCTCGCACATCCGTGCGCTTTCTCAAAACGCAAGGAGTTAGTCTACCAAACTATCGCGACCCCTGCAAATGGACTCAACGAAGAACGCCGAATCGCGTGATTGGCCAATAGGTCCAAAAGCCCCTTCCGTTCACACTGCTCAGAGGTGTTATACCAAAGACCCGTCCGTCAGCGCTGTTGGTGCGATTGTCGCCCATGACGAACACCGAATCATAGGGTACCTCGAGCGGAAAGGTGACCCCACCCAATGGGTAGGTCGGCTTGCCATAAGTGTACGGTTCATCGAGTATCTCATCGTTGAGGTAGACCTTACCGTCGCGCAGGTCGAGTGTATCTCCGCCGATCGCAATGACACGCTTGATCAGCTGGGGGAACTCGTCTGTGGGATCGTCAAGCACCACGATATCGCCACGCTTCGGACGCGACCCCACCCAAAAAGAGAGCTTGTCAGCAAGTACACGATCACGCAACTCGATGGTCGGTATCATCGAGCCGGAAGGAATCAGATAGGGTTCGATAAGGAAGGTTTTTATCCCTTGCGCAAGTATGAACGCAAGCACGATGAGTATGACTGTCTCGAAAATAAAACGACCGAATGATCGTGCATTCATCAGTTCTCGCCTTTCAGCAGATCAGGACGGAGACGCTGCGTGCGTTCGAGTGACTGCATGCGACGCCAGCGCTCGATCTCTTTATGATTCCCTGATAATAGTATCGCAGGAACGTCGACTCCATTAAAAATCGACGGACGCGTGTAGTGTGGATATTCGAGTAGACCGTCGCTGAACGACTCGTCCTCGCAACTTTGCGCATGCCCGAGAACACCTGGTATCAACCGTACGGTCGCATCGATCACTGCCAGAGCTGCGATCTCTCCTCCGGTCAAGACATAGTCTCCTATCGAGATGATCCGATCAGCCAACGTGAAGGTCCGCTCGTCGAAACCCTCGTAACGGCCGCATACCAGAAGCAGGCGGGCTTCCTTCGAGAATTCTTGCGCGATCGCTTGCTTGAAAGGCTCTCCGACCGGAGCTAAAAAGACGATCGTGGGTCTCAAACTATCCATCGCGCCGATCGCCTCGACCGCTCTGAAGATCGGCTCACATTTCATGACCATGCCGGGTCCTCCCCCGTATGGCTCATCATCGACGGTTCGATGGAAATCATCGGTCCAATCGCGCAAGTCGTGAGTGTAAACCTCGAGGATCCCTTCTCTTTGTGCGATGCCGAGCATCGAGGTCTCAAGGACCGGCATGAACAACTCGGGAAATATCGTCAGAATATCAACTCTCATTGCACTTCTTTACCGTGGCTCCTTCTCTATGAGCCCGGCAGGCAACACCGTGCTTATATGGTTGTTGTCCTCATCGATCGCCTCGACCACCTCGTCGATGACCGGAATGAGCACTTCGCCGTATCGGCCGTCGACGACCCACACGTCATTGGCACCGGTAATGATCGTCTCGGTGATCCGGCCCAGATCACCGTACTTTTTGTCCTCGATGTGAAATCCCTGCCAAAAGGTAGGAGCCTCGGTCGATTCCGCTATCGCGGTGTCGACGATCGCAAGAGTCTCGCGATCGATATCATCCCTATCGACCACCAGCGAAGTGTTGGAAAGGGGTCTGGCCTGTTCGAGTGATTCGAGTCCCTCGAAGGACACTTTGAAACCATCTCCGTGTGCGGTGATCGTCTGTATGGATCCGTTGCGCCAACCGAGTGGTGGAGGAATGATCCATGTCTCTGCTCCCAACAGCGAATCTGTGGGCAGTCCGTTGATGAACTCGACGAGGACATCCCCACCGACACCAAAGCTTTTTTTAATGCGTCCGATGGTTACGAATCGTTGCGTAACCATATACGTTCCTAGTTGTTGACTTCGACCTGACAGCCACCATGCCCCGCGATCGCTCGCGCGAGTGTGCGGATGGATTTAATGGTGCGTCCATTGCGCCCAATGACTTTTCCTACTTCATCGGGATGGGTCGTGATGGTGATGATCAGACCGTCCTCACCCTCTTCGGCTTCGACGATGACATCATCGGAGTTGTCAACGAGCGAAGTTGCAAGATAGCGGACCAGGTCGACTACGTTGTTCTCCATGGCGTTACTCCGCTACTTCCTCTGCAACTGCCTCTTCGACGACTTCCTCAGCAGGGACTTCCTCGACAGCCACTTCCTCTACCGGGATTTCCTCTACGACTTCCTCGGCAGGGACTTGCGCTTCTTCGACTTCTTCTGCAGGAGCCTCATCAGCTGATTCTTCCACCACAGCGGCGGCAGCCGCCTCTTCCTTCTCCGCGGCTTCAGCCTCCGCGTCTGCCTGCGAACGCTTCGATGGTTTTATGGCTTTCTCGGGAGCGGCCTTCTCGCCGCGCGCGATCGCGATCAGCTTCTGGGCGGCTTCTGTCGGCTGTGCGCCCTTTGCAAGCCACCCGTCGATCTTCTCGAGATCGAGGTCGACGATCGAGGGATTGGAGCGGGGATCATACCGTCCCACCAACTCGATATTGCGTCCGTTACGACGTGAACGTTCATCTGCAACTACCACGCGATAGAAAGGAGATTTCTTAGCGCCATGGCGTGCCAAGCGAATTTTAACTGACAACGAGGTCACCTCCGAGTTTTATTATCGTATCCTAATACGATAGCTTGTAATACCAACCGATTATGATACTTGAAAAACGTTGTTTTGTGGGGAAACAGACTAGTTAAAGCCGGGAAAATTCGTTCCCGGCAGTCCGAATCGGGGCTTTTTCTGCGGTGGTCTCTGCTTGCCCTTTCCGCGTTTCCCGCGCTTGCTCGAACCTTTTCCGCCGCCGGGATCCATCTGCTTTTGCATTTGTTTCATCATTTTACTCGCTTGATCGAACTGTTTGATGAGCCGATTCACATCGACGACTTCGACTCCGGCACCCTTGGCTATGCGCGCTCGCCGCGATCCATTGAGTATCTTAGGATTGATACGTTCCCTCTCGGTCATCGAGAATATAATCGCTTCGACGCGATCGATCTGCGCCTCATCCATCTGCCCGCTCACCTGCTTCATGGCCTCACCGCCGGGCAGGAGTTTCGCGACCGCACCGAGCCCTCCCATCTTTCGCATCTGTTTGATGCTCTTTAGGAAGTCATCGAACGTGAACTTACCCTGCATCAACCGCTCGGCGTCATCATCAGAGTATTCTGAATCTTCACCGATCTCTGATGCCTTCTCGATCAGACTGACGACATCGCCCATCCCTAGGATCCGCTTTGCCATCCGGTCGGGATAGAACTCCTCGAGCGCGTCAGGTTTTTCGCCCATCGAAGCGAACTTGATCGGCTTACCGGTTATCTCTCGAATTGAGAGCGCCGCACCACCACGCGCGTCACCATCGAGCTTTGACATGATCAGACCATCGAAGTCGAGACGTTGCGCGAATGCATCGGCGACGGTCACCGCATCCTGCCCGGTCATCGCATCGATGACCATGAGTATCTGATCGGGTTGTGTCGCTTGCTTGATCCGCGCGACCTCATCCATCATCTTATCGTCGATGTGTAGACGACCGGCAGTATCGATTATCACTAAGTCAAGCATGTTATCGACCGCATAGCGCACGCCATCGCGCGCGATCGTGACCGGATCGTCGCTCTCTCCCCGATAGACTGGGATCTGTAGTTCACGACCGAGTGCTTCGAGCTGATCGATCGCAGCAGGACGATACACGTCGGCCGCTATCATGATCGGTCTTTTGCCCTTCTTACGCATGAGATATGCAAGCTTTGCCGCAGCCGTCGTCTTTCCGGATCCTTGGAGTCCAACGAGCATGATCACGTTGGGCATACGATTGGACAAAGTCAGTCTCGATAACGTTCCACCGAGAAGTTGTGTCAACTCATCCATTACGATCTTGATGACCATCTGACCGGGGGTCAGAGAGCTTAGAACGTCGGCACCGAGGGCTTTTTCGCGCACTCGTGCGGTAAAAGTCTTCACGACTTGGAGATTGACGTCTGCCTCGAGAAGTGCCCGGCGGATCTCGCGCATCGCGTTATCGATGTCTTCTTCGCTCAGACGCCCCTTCGAGGTCAGCCCGCTGAACACCGTTTGTAATCTTGATCCTAAATTATCAAACATATCTCTGCTCTATCGATCCATTTGCACTATCAATACCATACCATCCGTACGGAGCATGAGCCTTTATGTGGAGAGAATAACTTACGAGCCAATAAGTGCTCGGGCAAACTCGTGTGGTTCGAACGGGCGCAGATCATCGATGTCTTCCCCGACCCCGATGCGCACGATCGGTATATCGAGTTCCTTGCTGATCGCGAGCGCGATGCCACCTTTTGCGGTACCGTCCAATTTGGTCAAAATGACCGCATCGAGCGCGAGCGCTTTGTTGAACTCTCGTGCCTGGATGAGCCCGTTCTGACCGGTGGTCGCATCCATTACCAGAACGGTGAAAGTCGGTGTCTTGGACCGATCACGTGTGACGCGTTGCACCTTCTCGAGCTCTCGCATCAGATCGAGCGAGGTATGCAACCTACCGGCGGTGTCGATCAATGTAAGATTTGCACCCAGCTCTTCGGCGTGCTCGACCGTCTCGTAGGCGACCGAGGCTGCATCCGCCCCTCTGTCACGCTTAATGATGGGCACATCGGCACGCTGCGCCCAGATATCGAGCTGTTCGGTCGCGGCTGCACGGAATGTGTCAGCACTTCCGAGCACCACCGTCTTTCCCTCATCGACCGCTTGCTTTGCCAGTTTTCCGACCGATGTGGTCTTACCGGTCCCATTGACTCCTACCGCGAGCACGGTCACCGGATTGAGCTTGAAGGGATCGCCGACCGTCTCGAACTCGTCCGCGATCGCTGAGACAAGATGCTCCTTGACCTGCTCGACCGAGGTGAACGCTTTGGCTGCCACCTCACGCTTGAGACGCGAGACGATCTCCTCGGAGGGCTCAAGACCTAGATCCGCCATGATCAACGTGTCTTCGAGGCTCTCCCAGAATGTATCATCAAGATCAACACCACGTCCCACGAGCGAGTTGAGCTGCCCGGCCAGACGTTCACGACTCTTGGAAAGCCCGTCGTTCAGTTTGTCATACCAGCTCATTTATGCGCCTTTCAGGTCCTTGCCGACCAATTCAAGCGCTCCTTCGAGTCGTTGACTCACGAGCTTCGAGACGCCATCTGATTGCATCGAGACACCGTAGAGGACATCGGCCATCTCCATCGTGCGTCGCTGATGGGTCACGATCAAGAACTGGGTCGAATCGCGCATCGTGTCGATGAAAGCGATGAATCTGCGCAGGTTGCTATCGTCAAGCGCCGCCTCGACCTCATCGAGGACGAAGAAGGGGCAGGGACGCACGCGGTTGAGTGCAAAGAGCAGCGCGAGCGCCGAAAGAGAGTTCTCACCACCGGAGAGCAACGACATCTTGCGGACTTTTTTCCCGCGCGGTTGTACGATGTACTCGATCCCGGTCGTATCTATCTCATCAGGATCGGTCAGGATCAACTGTGCGCTCCCACCCGGGAAAAGGATCGCGAAAATATCTTGGAAATGACCATCGACCTGCTCGAAGGTATCGAGGAATCGCTCACGCATCTTCTTGTCGATCGCATTGACGACTTTTCCGAGAGTCTTTCGAGCGGCGAGCAGATCGTCCATCTGAGTATTCATGAAGTCTCGTCGTTCTTTGAGAATATCGTATTCATGCGCTGCGATCGGGTTGATCGCTCCTAGATTGGAGAGTTTCTTGCGAAGCGCGAAGGCTTCGTCCTCTGCCAACGCACGATCGTCCAGCTCATCGGCCTCAAGGGCTTTCTCAAGCGGGATTCCATGATCGTCGACGATGGTGCGTACCGCGGCGTTCACCTGCACGTCGAGTTGCGCTTTTTCGACCTTGACCTGCGAGAGAGCCTCATGCGCTCCGGTCTGTGTCTCGCGCAGTTCACGGATCTTGTCCTGCGCGTCTCTGATCGTGTCGCGCAGGCTGACTGAATCGGTCTGCTCGAACTGAGCGCGATCGTTGAGGCTTCCCGAGATCGCTTCTGCTCTCTCGAGTAGCTCGGCACACAGTTCACGCAGTGGGAGTGCGCGGTCTCGCATCGTCTCGAGTTCATGACGGATCGAAGCTTCTTCGCCCAAGATCTGTTCGAGGCGTTGCGCCTCATCGGTAGCCTGTGTGTGCGTGCGCTTCATATACGCGTCTCGTTCCGAGACCTGTGCGATCTCGACCTGACACTCGTTGAGCAGTCCGAGCAGTCGGGTCTCTTCCGCGAACCGTGACTCACGATCGCCCTCGAGATTGACTGAATCCTCACTGCTTCGGGCCACAATACTGAGATGCTTTTCGATCTCTTCGTCGAGTTCTGCGAACGCGCGACCGGATATCTCTAGTTCTCGCTCGACCTCGGCTGAGCGCAACTTCAATGTTTCTCTTTCATTACTCTGCGCCTGGAACGTCTCCTCGTTGCGTGCGACCTCGAGCACGAGCGAGGCACGCTCACCGGTCAACTCAGCGAGTCGCTGTCCGACTTCGAACGCATCATGCTGCGCCAAAGAAAGAGCCTCTTCGGCGACGGTCAGTTCGCTTTCGGTGTGTGAGGCGGACTGCTCGAGTGCCGGGATCGTATCCTTGAGCGCGACCAGGCGGCGCGAGCGATAGAGTGCGCTTTCCTTCGTTGTCTGCGCTACGCCTTGGGTTATCTTCCCACTGGGCCACAGGGTGATGCCCTCGCGCGTGACGAAGCGCACGTTGTCATGCTGCTTGAGACCGTAGAACGCCTCTTCGAGCGTGTCGACCACGAATACGTCACCGAGCATCAGCGCGATAGCGCTTCGATACGCATCGTCACACTCGATCACATCGATCAGACGTATTCCGACTGTCGAATCAGGTAACGACGGAACTTCTACCTCGATCGGTATCAGCGAGATATCGCATTCATCGGTCGGCTGCGCTTCCTTGATCAGAGCGTGCGCGCCTTCAAGATCGCTGACGAAAATACCGGCAAGATCGGCGCCGAGCAGCTGCTCTACGATGATCTCAAGCTGGGGGTCGACCCTGAGTACCTCGGATATCCTTCCCCGAAAACTACTTCGATCCTGCGCTGCTTCAAGGAACCGTTCATTGCCCGGTGAGATCGACTGCATCGCATCGTCGAGATCGGAAAGCCCCTTAAGCTCGGCGCGTGCATTGATCAGACTTTCACGCGCTCGGTCGAAATCAAGCTTGCGGGTCTCGACGACCCTTGTTCTTTTATTGATATCGGACTCAGCGAGCGTCATCTCACGACGCGCTCTCTCGAGTACCGAATCGAGTTCTTCCAGCTTCGAGCGGCGCTCTCTCAACGTCTCAGAGCCGATACCGAGCGCTGCATCAAGACTGATCAAACGCTCGGCCAACATCGTCTTTTGCGTCTCCAACGAGCGGATCGTCTGATCGGCGGAATTGCGATCGACGGTCGCGCGGTCCGCCTGCGCCTTTGCAGTGTGTTGCGTATTGCGCAGGATCGCAAGTTCCTTGTCCAGCGCCGAGCGTGCTTTCTTGAGTGTCTCGCTTTCTTTTCGTAATTCACTCAGTCGCGAATACAACGCTTTGAGTTGTCCTTCGGTCGAACTGCGTGCATCAGAGAGCTCGCGTACTTGGTCGCGCGCGTGATCGATGCGCATCTTGGCATCATCGACCCGTGCGGCGAGCTCATCCATTTTCGAGGTGATGTTCTTTTCCTTCTCGCTGATGAGTGCGATGAGTCCTTCGAGACGCTGAAGCAGTGCACCGACGCTACGCCGTTGCTCTGACAGATCACCGACGAACAGTCCCTTCTCCTCAAGCAATACCTGGTATTTCTCGAGCTCCACTTCTTGTGAAGAAAGCTGATAGGTCACGATATCGATATGAGCTTCAGCCTCTTTCTCGCTCTTTAGCACCTTCTCCCAGCTGTCCTGGAGGCGACGCAGGTCATCGACCGCTATCGCGACCTCGAGCTCACGGAGCGCGCCGGTTATTCCTTTATGCTTCTCTGCACGCGAAGCCTGGCGCTGCATCGGACGCAGCTGCCGGTCTATCTCGTTTATGATGTCACGCGCGCGTTCGAGATGCGCGTCAAGAGCCACCAGACGGCGCAGAGCCCGCTCCTTACGTTTCTTATGCTTGAGTGTACCGGCGACCTCTTCGATCAGTGCACGACGCTCCTCAGGCTTGGATTTGAGGACCTCGTCGATGCGTCCCTGGCTGATGATCGAGTGCGCCTCTCTTCCCAGACCGCTGTCGTGAAGCAGGTCGAGTATGTCCATAAGCCGGGCTGGCGCCTTATTGATCAGGTATTCGCTCTCTCCGCTCCGATACATACGGCGTGTGAAGGTGATCTCGTCGAACTCGAGCGGAATCACATTGTCGCTGTTGTCAAGTACCAGATCGACTTCGGCAACTCCGACTCCTTGGCGTGCTGATGAGCCCGCAAAGATGACGTCCTCCATCGTCGTCCCGCGCAGTGATTTGGCACTCTGCTCGCCGAGCACCCACAAGATAGCATCGGTGATGTTGGACTTACCCGCGCCGTTCGGACCGACGATACAGGTGACGCCGGGCTCGACGACGATCTGACTGCGATCGGCAAATGATTTGAAACCTTTGAGGGTGAGTGATTTTAGGTACATCTATTGATCTTTCGTATGTTCGAGCGCCTCTGAGGCTGCCGCGGCTTCTGCTTGCTTTTTCGTCTCTCCGCTCCCCGAGGCGACGCTTACCTCATCTATGAGGACCTCGGATATGAACGACGGTGCGTGCGCGGGACCGGTCTCTTCGATGATGCGATAGCTGACCGTCTTGCCTTGCGCTTGCATGAGCTCCTGGAGCTGGGATTTGGGGCTTGCGGCAGCTTGCGCGGTCTCGGTATTGATGTAATCTCCCAGGTTCTGCAATACCCATCTTCGCGCTTCTTCGATACCGGCGTCGAGGTAGAGTGCGGCGGTAAGCGCCTCGAAGACGTCACCGGTCGCTGAGCGGATGCCGCGATTTTGTGAGGATTTCTCACTCTGCCCGAAGATGATGAGCTTGTCGATGCCGAGCTCGGTCGCTACCTCGGTAAGTATCGTACCGTTGACCACGCTGATGCGGATCTTGGTGAGCGTTCCTTCGTTGACATCGGGAAAGCGCTCATAAGCTTCCTGCGCTACGATCAGATCGACGATCGCGTCACCCAAGAACTCAAGTCTTTCATAGCTGAACTGTGGGTCTGCCTCGACCGCCGA
>WRDL01000010.1 GCA_009784095.1 Coriobacteriia bacterium
CAAAGAGCGATAGTCATATGCTTTTTCACGCTTGGTCTCGGTCACCTTGATACCGCGCTGTTGCGCTACATAATCGGCATTGACGAAGTTGACCGGATCAGCGGTGAACTTGGAGAGCATACCCTTCAGTACCGCGGTCGTCAAAATAGCGGTGTCAAGCTCGCTGAGTTTACCGACCGTGATGATCTCGACCGCCTCGATCCCGCCGATCGCGAATTGGCTGAGCATGCTGCCCATATCTTGCGCCAGATCGATAAAGGGCCGTACTTTGTCCATCACGTCAGCTGGGACCGGGGTCACATTGACCGCTGTGGGCACCATACGCCCTTCGAGACCGAGCGCCACATACTGCGCGATCTGCACGCCGGCGCGCTCTTGGGCCTCTTTAGTGGAAGCGCCCAGATGCGGGGTGAGTATCGCATTCTCGAAATGACGGAGTGGACTATCGGTACACGGCTCCTTCTCGTAGACGTCGATACCGACCGCGGCGACCTTGCCGCTTTCGAGCGCGTCGACCAGCGCCTTCTCCTCGAAGATGCCTCCACGCGCGGCGTTGACCAAGATCACACCATCGCGCATCGCTTCGAAACGCTCCTTGTCGAACATGCCGATCGTCTCGGGGGTCTTAGGCAGATGAACGGTGATCACATCGGCCAAGCCGACAATCTCGTCAATATCGTTATAGAGAGTGACACCCAGCTCTTCGGCCCTCTCCTCGCTTGCATAGGGATCGTAGCCGATCAGCTTCATCCCCATCGCATCGGCACGCTCGGCGACCAGCGAGCCGATGCGTCCCAGGCCGAAGATTGCGAGTGTCTTTTCGAACAGTTCGGTACCGGAGAGTAAGCCGCGCTCCCACTTGCCGTCCTTCATCGAGCGATCGGCCTGTGGTGTCTTGCGTGCGCATGCATACATGAGCGCGATCGCTTGCTCGGCAGCGCTGACGATATTCGAGGTCGGCGCGTTACAGACGATGACACCACGTTCGGTCGCCGCCTCGACATCGACATTATCAACGCCGACACCGGCGCGTCCTATGATCTCGAGCTTCTTTGCGGCTTCGATCACCTCACGTGTCACCTTCGTGGCGCTGCGTACGATGAGCGCCTCATAGCCGGGTATCACTTTGATCAATTCTTCGGGGCTCAGATCGAGCTTGACGTTGACCTCGAAGTTCTCACGAAGCAGATCGAGTCCCTTATCGCTGATCTTTTCCGCTACCAGGATCTTTTTCATGGTCGTGCCTCTTTTCTCTGTGATAAAGGTGACAAAGGGGTCGGTTCCTTTTGTTGCATATCGTTTATTTACCTGCTCGTTCCATTCGCTCTTTACTCGTCGATCCCCATAAATACTGCTTCAGCTGCCTTTATGCCGGCACCGCGCTCGAATTTATAACCGAGCCCGGCAAGCGTCATCTCGAGCGCCGCAAGTGTGGTGATGATATCGAACTCACCGAAGTAGCCCAGATGCCCGATGCGGAAGATCTTTCCGACCAGATGGTCCTGACCGCCCGCGATGGTCACCCCATAGCGTTCTTTGAGCGTTTTTACGATCTCTTTGCCATCCACACCTTCGGGTACCCACACCGGTGTGACCGCACTTCCGCGTCCGTCTGCCGGCGCGAAGAGCTTAAGGCCGAGCGCCTCGCATCCTTTACGGGTTGCGTCTGCCAGCAGGCTATGACGCTTGATGGTATTCTCCAGCCCCTCCTCGCGGATCATCTGGAGCGCGACATTCAGACCGAGGATCAAGGTGACCGCCGGAGTGAACGGGGTCGTGTCCTTGTCGATGCTCTTTTTATACTTCATCCAATCGAAATAGAATTTGGGGAGCGTCGAGCGCTCATAGGCGCGCCAGGCTTTCTCGCTGACCGAGAGAGCGCCGAGTCCCGGTGGGAGCATAAGCCCCTTTTGCGATCCGGTCATCACGACGTCGAGCCCCCACTCATCGGTCTTGCACTCGACTGCGCCGATGCCGGTGATCGAGTCGACGATCAATACCGTATCAGGATAGTCCTTGACGATCGCACCGACCGCCTTGACATCGTTGAGTACACCGGTCGAGGTCTCGCTTTGAGTAACGATGACGCCGCGCGCGTCAGGGTTTTCCTTGAGCGCCGCTTGAATGTCTGCCGGCTTGACCGTCTCGGTCCAATCATAGGACAGGTCGATCACATTGAGCCCATAGGCTTCGCTGATCGCCTTTTGGCGGTCGCCGAATTTGCCGTTACGCGCCACGATGACCGTGTCACCGGCACAAAAGCAGTTCACGATCGCAGCTTCCATAACACCGGTGCCGCTCGAAGCGAACAGGAGCACATCGTTCTTGGTCTCGAAGACGTATTTGAGGTTATCGATCGCGCTTCGAAGCGCCGCTGAGAAGTCCGGTGTGCGGTGATGGATGATCGGCTCGGCGGTCTTAAGTAGCACTTCTGCCGGTACCGGTGTGGGTCCCGGGGTCATCAGGTATTTCTTTTGCATGGCATTCTCCCCTTTGTTATACTGTGACTAGGCATGGAGTTCGCGCGGTTATCGCGACCCGTTCCGGATGAGAGGAAGGGTCGTCTGTGGACGACCCTTCGGTTATTTATTCCAGTGCCGAATGAGTGTGATCAAAGCAACTATGAACAGTCCCAATGTGCACAACACAATGATACTTTCGTAAGTAACCATGGTCACCACCTCCTTTCGAAGATGGTAACGGGTCGCCACGCGTAACTCCATACTTCTAATGTAGCAAAAACAGCGCACAAGAAACGCACTTTTTACGCGATTAATGGTCGATTAGCAAAAAGCTAACTGATGCCTAGGAAAGCTTTAGGGTTTTTCGACAGATTCCTCTTCCAGTTTCTTGAAGAACGTCGCCTCGGTCTTGATCGTGTTGACCAGCTCGCCCGGGTCGACCGATTCGTTGCCCCCATGCATATTGGAAAGTTCGCGATCGGAGACCCCATAGAGTAAGAAGTCGGCGTCGGGAGAGACTTCCTGCAATGAGGCGAGAAGTGGGATCGATGCGCCACCACCGACCGCGGTGACCTCGGAATCGAACACCTCGGCCATCGATTCGGCAAATCGCTTCGCGAGCGGTCCGTCGATGTCGGTCATGAAAGCGCTCGCACCTGAGGTCTTCACGATGTTCATGATCATTCCCTTCGGGGCGTTCTTCTTCAGATGTGTGGTCACCGCATCAAGTACCTGGTCGGTGCTTTGCCCGTATGGGAAACGTACACTGATCCGCGCTTTCGCGGACGGGACGATCACGTTACTGCTCTCGGCGACCGACGTTGCGTCAAGCCCGATGATCGTCGCCGAGGGTCGTCCGATGATCCGATCATGCAGCGGCCCGGTGCCGACCAGGTCGGCTCCTTCGAGCAGGCCGACATCGCGACGGAAACGCTCTTCCAGATAAGGGGCACCGTCCCACTCGAAACTCTTGAGCCCCTCGATTGCGACATCACCTGACACATCCCACAACGTGGAAAGCATCGTGATCAACCCGGTCAGTGCGTCGGGGGTCGGTCCCCCATACACCCCGCTGTGCAGCGCCTGTTTGATCGTGTCGACTTCGACATCGACGAGCACCGTTCCGCGCAGCGCTGTTCCCAGCATCGGGCGCCCGACTTCGTCGCTGCCCATATCGAAGATCAGGAATGCGTCCGCCTCAAAGCGGTGTGGATCGGTCGCGATGTAGTCCT
Source organism: Coriobacteriia bacterium (assembly GCA_009784095.1). Lineage (GTDB taxonomy): Bacteria > Actinomycetota > Coriobacteriia > WRKU01 > WRKU01 > WRDL01. The sequence continues at coordinate 3,695 of WRDL01000010.1, forward strand.
CCAGTGTACCGAAGCACTCCTCCTCACCCTCGAAACAGATCTTGAGATTCACGTGACCAAGCGCCTCGAGTCCTCCCGCCGCCTCGATGGCGTGCAGATGTCCGACGATACCGGCCTTGTTGTCGGCAGAACCGCGCCCATAGTAGCGCCCGTTGTCGCGTAGCGTTAACTCAAAGGGGTCGCTCTCCCACCCCTGCTCCTCGATAGGAGCCGGTTGGATATCGTAGTGCGCATACAGCAGAAGAGTCGGAGCGTCGGGGTAGCGCTCGGCGTTCGCGTGATGCTGCGCCCATACGACCGGTGCGCGCCCACCCACGTCGAGCATCTCCACATGTGTAAAGCCGGCGGCCTCCACCATGCGCTTGACTTCGGCGGCACACGCAAGCGAAGGCTCGATATCATAGCCATCGAAACTGCACGAGGGATATGAGACTAGTTTCGCGAGATCATCGATGACCTCGTCACGATCGATGTGCGAGACAAAACTGCGCGCGGGATAGTTCATCACTTTTGCGATCTCCTCAAAAATCTGACTGGATGGTTCATTTATCAATCTGCGTGAAATTGCCATGGTTCAATCATAACCGAGAACGCGCATCTTTCTACGCTATGATGGTATCCATGGCATACTTTCCGACCTATAACTATTTCGTTTCATGTGCGCCCGGTCTGGAAAAGCTCTTGGCGGGCGAGTTACGTACCCTGCGCTGTCGTAGCGTACGTCCGCAGCGGCTTGGCGTCCAATTCAAGGGAACGGTCAAGGACGGTTATCGCGTCTGTCTGTGGTCACGTATCGGCTCGCGTGTGCTCATGGAGATCGCCGAGGTCAGCGCGCGCTCAAGTGACGAGTTTTACGAAGAGGTCAAGGAGATCGCTTGGGAGAAGCACCTACGTCCGGAAGGGACTCTCTATATCGGCAGCGTCGGCGGTAATCTCGTATTCAAGAACACCCAATTCATCAACGTACGAACAAAAGACGCGATCGTCGACCGTTTCCGCGAGATGACGAAAAAAAGACCCAGCGTCAAAGCGAAATTCCCCGATGTACGCCTCCATGTCGTCGTGCGAAAGGATCGCGCGACCATCGCGATCGATCTGGCCGGCATACCTCTTCACCTGCGGATGTATCGCACCGATAAGGTCCAAGTGGTCGCCCCTATGAAGGAGACACTCGCCGATGCCTTGTTGATGTTCGCCGGATGGCCGCGCATCGCGCACGAAGGCGGTCCGTTCGTCGACTTCATGTGCGGCTCAGGCACACTGCCTATCGAGGCAGCCATGATCGCCGGCGATATCGCGCCGGGTCTGCAACGTAAGTGGTGGGGCTTTACTAATTGGCTCGGACACGACCAAGAAGCCTGGGATAAACTTATCGATGAGGCGAAGAACCGACGGGAAGTCGGTATTAAGTCGGTACCGCCGATAATCGCCAGTGATTGGGACGGGGACAGCACGCTCATCGCGTTCCACTGCATCCGCCGTGCCGGAGTCGAGGGGTTGATCGATCTGCGGACCGAGGATTTCACCGAGGTGGAGCGTCCCGACAGCGACGTGACCGGTCTGATCGCGCTCAATCCACCATATGGACTTCGTTTGGGTGAGCCTGATGAACTCCCCGCGCTCTATCGAGAATTAAAAGAGACGCTCGAGGAGAACTGGAGTGGATATCGACTCGCGATCATTACGCCGGATCGGACGATCTCCGAGCAACTCGGGCTCAGGCCACAGCATACCTATTCAGTCAAGAACGGCTCGATCGAGACCGAGATCCTCACTTACAACCTCTAAGTTGATTCTAGAGGGCGATGTTTTCAAGTCGCTCTGCAATCCATACCTTTATTACCGATTGACGGGTAACACCAATTCGTTGTGCTTCGCGATCGAGTAGCTCGACCATCCAAGAAGGAAAATCGACATTGACGCGCTTTGACTCTTGTTTAGGCTGACGAATCGAAGACATATCAAGGTAGGATGAGATATCCTCTCCATCATCAAATCTCTTGTCAAATTCTTCTGCTTTCATAAATCTCTACCTCCTCTTCTCTTGAACGTCGTACTGATATTATCCGAGTTCTCTCTTTGCAATATGTGATGACCGCAGAGTAATGCTTCTCGCTCATTTTCCCAATGACAAGAAAGCGAATCTCATCATTTAGTCGAGCTGGAATCTCGACATAGTACTCGTCATCCTACAATCGTTGCGCTTCAATGAAATCAATACCGTGCTTTTTCTTGTTGGCGGCGCTTTTCGTTGGGTCAAACTCAAATTGCATGATACCTCCAAAATTATATATTTATTATACAATTATAAAGGAATTATCATTCTATTTTTATACTATTTTTACTCAACTGACGAGCGGAACGTATAGTACTTGTGCCCGAAGTAGGAGACGATGGTGGCGAAGAGTACTGTACACAGTTGCGCGATCAATACCGTCAGATCGATCGATTCGAACACGCCTGCTAGTCGCGGGGCGAGCGTGCGAAGAATGCGTAGGAACAGCACCAGCAGGAAGCTGGAAAGTAGCTGGGCCGGCAGGTAGACCCCATATGAGCGCAATGCCTGTGGCAGATATGCGCCCTCTGATTGGAACGCATAGTATTTCAGCGTGAATGCGCCGAACGGGACCGAGAGGGCCCACATCAACCACTGGATGATCAGATAGTAGTGCTCGCCGACCCAACCCTCCGCCGAGCTGAGAGGTACGGTCAGGGCAAAGAGACCCAGCGCGAACAGAAGATAGCCCCACAGGGTATTGATCCCACCGGCGAGCAGGAAACGGAGCGGTTCGGGTAGATCCCATAAATAGGTTTTGAGTGTACGAAACATGCGAAAAGTAGGACGGAAGGAACCGACCTTACTGTCCCAAAACAGTAGCCGCGTAAGCGATATGGACCCCACCGTCACGTAACTCGGCGATCGCTTTCTCCCCGTCACCGGGTGCGACATTGACCGAACGTGTCGCGTCGACGACGACCGTCGTGTCAAACCCTTCAGCGACCGCATCAAGTGCGGTGAACTTCACGCAATAATCGAGCGCGAGTCCGACGATGACCACTTTGGTGACACCTTCCTCACGCAGATAATTCGCCAGCCCGGTGTCACCGCCGCTTGCGTTATCACGAAACGCACTATAGCTATCGACGCGAGCATCGGTGCCCTTGAGCACGAATTTCGTGATCGGCTCGTTGAGCAGGTCGGGGTGCAGTTCGCTCCCATAGGTATCGGCGACGCAATGATCGGGCCAGAGCAGCTGGTCGACCGCACCGAGCGTCACGACATCGCCCACATTCGATCCCTCATGGGCCGAGGCGAACGAGCCGTGTCCCGGCGGATGATAATCCAATGAGGCGACAACGAGATCGAAACGATCCATCAGATCGTTGGCGAGCGGAACGATCGCGTCCCCGTCGGGGACGGCGAGCGCTCCACCGGCGCAGAAGTCATTCTGTACGTCTACTACGATCAGCGCCGTATCGGAAAGCTTACTCATCGGTCTCGCCTTTCAGTTCGCTCATCAGCGAGAGTCGCGCATCGTTGAGCGACTCCTCGATGCCGACCGGGTAGGTATGTGGACGCAAAAACCGTTTATGCGAATCATCGAGGCGCGCCATATCTTTTGCGAGTCGCCTGCGCGCATCATTCAGTGTCGGCCTTGGTCCGGAAAGCTTGCCATCACGCATCACCGGCACCAGCAGATCCTTATAGGGGGTGCCCAAAGCGAAGCCCTTCCTGCGCGTCACATCGGCGGGATCGACCATCGTCAGCGGGATGGTTGGGACTGTAGGGTCGGTTCCTTTCGTCCCATTTTGGGCGCCCGGATCGTAGCCTTTTGTCCCATCTGAGGCAAAAGGAACCGACCCTACAGTCCCAACCGTCCCATATACCATGTCGCCGATCATCATGCCGGTGCCATTGTAGAACCTGCGCACGCCATGGATGCCGGGCAAGGTCGCCTTGGAAAGTTGGTCCGATATCTTCATGCGCGGTCCCCAGACGCCATCGGCGTCTTGGATGGCGGTCATCTTGTAGACTCCGTCAAGCGCCGCCTGGTCGCCACCGGTCACCATCGAGGTGCCGACACCCCATATATCGACGCACGCACCCTGCTCCTTGAGTGAGCGCACGGTGTATTCATCCAGCGAGTTGCTCGCCACGATGTGCACGTGATCCAGACCGGCCTCATCGAGCATGGATCGTGCCTGCTGGCTCAACCATGCCAGGTCTCCCGAGTCGATCCTGATGCCGAATAAACGCTGCCCGCGCTGCTGCATCTCGCGCCCTACGGTGATCGCGTTGCGGATCCCGGTGAGCGTGTCATAGGTGTCGACCAGCAGCACCGCGTTATTCGGCGAGGTCTCGACGTAAGTGCGGAACGACTCGAGCTCGCTGTCAAAGGACATGATCCACGAGTGCGCGTGCGTGCCGGCGACCGGGATATCATAGAGCTGCCCGGCGCGTACGTTGCTCGTTGCCGAAACACCGCCCACATAGGCCGAGCGCGTTGCGAGCAGTCCCCCGTCAGGTCCTTGCGATCTGCGTAGACCGAACTCGAGTATCTCATCGCCATCGGCTGCAAGAACACAGCGTGCCGCTTTCGTTGCGATCAGTGTTGAGAAGTTGATGATGTTGAGCAGCGGGGTCTCGACCATCTGGCACATGCTGACCGGTCCGGTGATCCGCAGCAGCGGCTCGCAGGCGAAGACGATCGTCCCCTCCGGTATCGCATCGACATCGCAGGTAAAGCGTTGCATGCTCAGATGCTCAAGGAACGACTCGGCGAACAGTGCTGATCCATCGCGTGCCTTGAGCGTACGCAGATACGTGAGGTCATCTTCGGTTATATGCCACTCATCCAAAAACTCGAGTGCGCGCTCGAGTCCGGCGCACACCGCGAACCCTCCCTCAAAGGGCAACGTGCGAAATGTCAGGGAAAAACAAGCACGCGGCTCGTCTCTGCCAAGCAGAAAACGAGCCTGCGCCATGGTGATCTGATAGAGATCGGTATGAAATGCAGAGAGCATTCCTACTTCTTGAATACGACGGTATGCTCTTTTGGCTTCTCGTGGAACAGTCCGATGACCAGTCCATCCTTATCGCAAAGCAGCAGATGGGTATTGGCATGAATGGTACGCGCGATATCGGCCTTACGCAGCATCCGAACGAAGTATTTCTCCGAACGCAGGATGCTGGCGTCGCCCTCGTTGGCAGTCGTGCGCTGCACATCGAACTTGATGTGCGGCTCGTCGAGCTCGGCCGCCGCCGCCATTTCAGGATCCTCGATAATCTCCCACTCTCCGGTATAGGTGTTGAGCAGGCAGACCGCTTCGAACGTCCCGTTCTTCTTGATCGTAAGCCGCGCTTCGATCGTCTCATCGGTCTTCTGCGCGAGCCCATGACCGGAATACGGTACGACCATCGACTCGAGCTCCCATTCGTTGGCAGAGATCTCGTTGATGTACTTCTCTCGGTCGTCACGTTTCTTCTGACGTTTACCGATCCTGCTTGCCGCAAATGCGTAAGCAGCTGCAAGTACCGCAAAGGCGAAGAATCTCCACGCCCATTCATGGTTCACCATGTATTCTACGATGTTTCTCATTTTTTGAACTCCAATATCGTGGTACCGGCACTGTCTTGAAGCGATAGAACATCGCCTTCGAGTTTATATGATACTACTCTTGCGAGAAGCGCGACGAAAACGTCCTCGGCCGCAGCCACTTCCTCATCGAGTGCAGCCATGCGCGTCATCGCGCCGGTGCCAAGCGTCAATTCACCTGTGTCACTTACGGTGAAAGGACCGTTGACGATATTGACGGGAGCTTGCACGTGATACATACCGTCGTCGGCGAAGGTGATCGATGCGGTGATCTTCTCGGGAATCGGCTCAGCTGCCGAGCCGTTCTCATCGGGCGCCATCGCGATCAGTGTCCATTCGGGACCGATGATCTCACTTTCGATCGGCGCGACCTGCGTATCGTCCTTGTTCTTGTCCTTATTCTTATCCACGTTGGAACTCTTCTCTGAATCCTTGTCCTTCGATTTCGAATTCGAGCCCTTTCCATCACATCCGGTCACAAAAAGAAGACTGATTCCCAACACGATCAGCACTCCCAGGAACAGCCACTTGCTCAAGCGTGTTGTCCTCTGACGCATGTTACTCCTCTCTCCCTTTATATCCCTCGTTCTCACTTTAGCATTTTACTTAAGTTTTTGCGTGAGAATCTCGTTGACGAGTGACGGATTTGCCTGTCCTTGCGTCTCGCGCATGACCTGTCCGACCAGAAAGCCGATGAGTCCGACTTTTCCGCCGCGGTATGCCTCGACCTTGTCAGGGTGGGCTGCAAGAACAGAGTCGACCGCCGCTTCGATCACGCCGGTGTCACTGACCTGTTTGAGCCCGCGCTCACGGGCGATGACCTTCGGCATCTGACCGGCTTCCAGCATCGCCGCGAAGACCTCTTTGGCCTGCTTTGACGAGATCTCGCCACTGTCGACGAGCTCGACGAGCTCGGCGATATGCGCCGGAGCGATCTTGATCGTCTCAAGCGTCTCCTCGGTGGCGTTCAGGTGCGCGCTCAAATCGTTGAGCATCGTGTTACTGACCGACTTGGCGTGATCCAGACCGGCGATCTGTACCGCCTCCTCGTAGAATTTCGTGAGTCCCACATCGGCGGCGAGCAGCCCCGCGTCATGCGCGGACAGTTTGTAGGTCTCCATGAACCGCTCTTTCTTCGCGTCGGGTAACTCCGGCAGACGCGCGCGGATACCCTCGACGTATTCGGCGGAAAGATCGAACGGTGCGGTGTCAGGGTCGGGGAAATAACGATAATCTTCGGCCATCTCCTTGGTACGCATCGCGGTCGTGACCTTCTCGGTCGGCTCCCAGTGACGCGTCTCCTGCACCACTTTTCCGCCAGCGTCGAGCAGATCGGCCTGGCGTACGATCTCAAAGGCGATACCGTCGTGCAGCGCCTTGAATGAGTTCATGTTCTTCAATTCGGTCTTGGTGCCCAGCCCGGTCGCGCCACGCGGACGGATCGAGACGTTGCCGTCGGCGCGCATCGAGCCTTCCTCCATGTTGCAGTCGCTGACCCCCAACGTCAGCCATAGTTGGCGCAACTTGCGCGCGAAAGCGCGCGCCTCCTCCGGCGTGCGGATATCGGGTTCGGTCACAAGCTCCATCAGTCCGGTGCCGGACCGATTGAAATCGGCCAGCGAGTAATCGGCGCCCCCGATCCTGCCATCGGTACCTCCGATGTGGATCATCTTGCCGGTATCCTCCTCAAGGTGCAGACGCGTGACGCGTATCGCCGCGATGTAGCCGTCCTCGGTCATCGTCACATTCTCGGCGGTCTCACGGTCGAGCCGCTCGTCAGCACCTTCGATGATCTCGATATCGATTCGACCGTCATAGCAGAACGGCGGTTGATACTGGGAGAGCTGGTAGTTGACCGCCATATCGGGATAGAAGTAGTTCTTGCGCGTGAAATCACTCAGCGGTGCGATCTTGCATCCCGCGGCCAATCCCGCCAGGATCGCCCAATCGACGCATTCTTGGTTGGGCACCGGCAGTGCGCCGGGCAGTCCCATGCACGTCGGGCAGACACGCGAGTTCGCTTCGCCGCCGAACGCGACCGGGCAGCCGCAGAACATCTTCGTTTTGGTCGCGGTGATCTCGGTATGGAACTCGAGCCCGATCACCGCCTCATAGCGAGTAAGTACCTCAGCTAATCGATCTGTTGCCATGATAGTCCTTTCCTCCACTTACTGTATCGGCTGTCCGGCGTACAGCAGAACGGGCAGCCCTCTATAGTAATCCGAGTCTTTTGCCGGAAATTGTTGATACACATTGCCTTCCGCAGCACCGACCGGCAAGGAAACGGTGATCGGACGGAAGCCGAGCGAGCGCAAGGTCTCGCGCGCGGTCGATACGTTGGTGCCGAGCACATCGGGTACGGTCTCGCGTACGCTGTTTCCTTCGATAACGAGGAGCTCGACGGTCGATCCTGCCGGAATGAGCATGTCTTGCGCTAACGGCATCTGAGCGACGACGGTGCCGGTAGCGATCTCGCTGTCGATGTAGCCGAAGACCTCGACGTCGAATCCCGCTTCTGAGATGATCAGCCGTGCATTCTCCTCTCGCATCCCCACAGCGTCGGGGACCGCAGTGTCGGCACCGGTGATGTTCTTTGAGACGAGATACTGGACCGGGCTTCCCGGATATGTGAGCGAGCCGGTCGCCGGCGTTTGCGCGACGACCTCACCGGTCACCCCGAATGTGGTCTGTGCGTGATACGGCAGCGGTACGAATCCGGCACGCTCGAGAAGGATCCGGGCGTCCTCTTCAGAGAGTCCCATGACCCGTGGCGTAGGAATCATCGTTCCAGCCGGTCCTTGTGACACCAGAACTGCGACGGTGCTGCCGGCGCTGACCTGCGTTTCGTTGACCGGTAACTGCCCCACGATCCCGCCTTCTTCAGTCAGTGAATCGTAGGTGGGTATCTCCTCCATAGTCAAACGCTCTTGGTTGAGCGTCGAGCGCGCTTGCTCCACCGTCATCTCGGTGACCTTGGGGACCGTGACGATGCCGGCGTCACCTGAAATGATCAGTTTGACCGTCGAACCGCGTCTCACGAGAGTGTCGACCATTGGTTCCTGGTTGAGTATGATGCCGACCGCGATCGTAGGAGACTCCTCCTCGACGATATCGCCGATCGAGAGTCCGTTTTCGCGTAACAGATCGGTCGCCTGAACGGTGGTTAACCCGATCAGATCAGGTACACGGGTCATTCCGCCTTGTAAAAAACCGAAATAAACGACCAGACCGGAGATAAGCAGCAGTCCCGCGAGCGCGAGTAGTGCGGGGCGAAGATACCGACGGTAACGCGATGTGTCGATATGGGTGCCATCCTCTTCGAGTGTGTCGAATTGGGCGAGCGCCTCTTCCTTGAGTTCCTCTTTTTCTTTGCCCTTGGTGTCGAGCCAATCGCTCTTGACCTCAACTTCGTCGATGCTCAGATCGCCGATGACCTCGTTGCCCAATTGCGTGAGGTGCTGTGAGATGGTCGCTTCACGCTGTGCGATCTGCGCTACTTGATCGTCGATACCCTCTGTCGCAACCTCGTCGACGAGCGCGAGCTCGGCGGCATGCGCGATGTCCTCGACGCTGGGTACCTCGATGCTGGGTATTTCGAGCGGGGATTCCTCCTCGGCGATCGGTGCCTCGACGGCTGCATTCTCCTCGTCGAGCACATCACGAGACGTTGTCTCGGCGCAAGGCTTGACCGCATCTTCCGTTTCGTGGATGACCGGTTCTCTCGAGTCGTCATCGACGAATTCGGTGAACGTAAGGTCTTCGAGAGGGACCCAGGTGGAATCTGACTCTTCGATCACGATCTCATCGGCCGAGACGACGACTGCCGGGATGACCTCTCCGGAGATTCCCGCCTCAAGCTCCCCGGCGCTGACATCGATCGATGGATCGCTCCCTTCGATGACCTCACCATCCACAGTCCGCTCGATCTGAGGACCCTCGACCGGTGGCTCCGTATGTACGGTGACACCTTTCGCAGTCAACTCGATAGGTCCGCTACTGGCCGGGATCGTCGCAGAGAGAGGGGATTGCTCGAACCCCTGTGCAACAGGGGTCCCTTCTGATTTGGGCACTACATTGACCGCTTCTGTGACCGTACTCTCCTCAGGAGCGACTACGGCGGTAGTTCTCTGAGTAACGACGGTTTCCTCAACATTTTGGTCCTCGGCGCGCGCAGCCTGCTCGGCCTCAAGGGCCGCGCGGACATCCTCGATCGTGGGCAGACCTAGGTCGCGCAATCTGTCGTTCGTGTCGGTCATCTAGGCGGTTGTCTCCGCAACGTGCGAGGGCAACTCGGTGAAATCGTATGAGCGCTCGAGCGCGGCGGCAGTCTGCAGAAGCGTCGCCTCGTCGTAATAGTTCGAGATCAGCTGGATGCTCAATGGTAGTCCTTCTTGAGAAAGACCACTGGGCATCGAAAGCGCCGCGACACCGGCCAGGTTGACCGGCACGGTGAAGCGGTCGGAAAGATACATCGTCAGCGGATCTTGTTTCGCGCCGAACTCGAATGCGGTCGTCGCGGTCGTCGGGGCTACGATGATGTCGTAGTCGGCGAACGCTTTCTCGAAATCCTGCTTGACGAGCGTGCGGGCGCGCAAGGCGCGATCGAAATACTTGTCATAGTGGCCGGCTGAGAGCATGTAGGTACCCATGATCAGACGGCGACGCGTCTCGGGACCGAATCCCTCGGCGCGCGTGCGCAGGTACAGATCGACGACATCCTTCGTATCCTGGGCGCGCGCTCCGTAACGGATGCCGTCCAAACGTGCGAGGTTCGATGATGCCTCGGCGGTCATGATGATGTAGTAGGTCGAGATCGCGTATTCGCTGTGCGGCAATGAGACCTCACCTATCTGGGCGCCTTGCGTTTCGAGGGCGGCAACGCCGGCGAGGATACTCGCCTTGATCTCGGGATCGAGACCGTCAGCTTCGAGATAATCCTTGACGACCGCGACGCGCAGTCCTTTGACCGAGCTGTCCAATTTCGCGGTGAAGTCCTCGGAGTCGCGTTTGGCACTCATCGTGTCGAAACGATCGTGGCCGGAGATGGCGTTAAGTGTCAGCGCGGTGTCCTTTACCGTCGTAGCGAATGAACCGACCTGATCGAGCGAGCTCGAGACCCCGGTCACACCAAAGCGGGAGACACGGCTGTAGGTCGGTTTGAGCGCGACGGTGCCGGTGAACGCACCGGGCTGGCGGATCGAACCACCGGTGTCGGATCCAAGCGCGATCGGTACCATACGAGCAGCGACCGCAGCGGCAGACCCTCCACTCGAGCCACCGGGGACCCGCTCGAGGTTCCAGGGGTTCTTCGTGGGACCGAATACTGATGTCTCGGTCGATGAGCCGAACGCGAACTCGTCCATGTTGGTCTTACCGATGGGTAGCGTGCCGGCGTCGATTAGCCTCTGGACTGCGGTGGCGGTATAGACCGACTCGAAATCCTTGAGGAAATTCGAGCAACAGGTCATCTTCGAGCCGATGAGGTTCATATTGTCTTTGAAACCGACCGGAACTCCGGCAAGTGGACCGAGCTCATCCTTTTGACCTGCCTTTATACGCGCGTCGATCTCATCGGCGGCAGCGTAGGCCAGATCAGGGGTCAGCTCGACGAACGCGTTGATCTCCTTGTTGTGCGCGTCGATCTCCGTATAGGTCGCGTCGACACATTCGCGGGCGGTCATATCACCGTTGAGTACGGGATTCATTACGCATCACCTCCCGCTGCGACGATGCGCGGCACTTGGAAGGCACTTCCCTCACGCGCGGGAGCGTTCTTCAAGGCTTTTTCGATGCCCAGCGGTTCCACGATCTCATCGGCACGGGTGATATTGAGTACCGGAAGCGGACGCGAGGTCGGCTCTACTCCCTCGAGATCGAGTTCGGCAAGGGTATCGATATGCTTGAAAATGATATCGAATTCGCGTTGGAGCGTCTCGATCTCCTCATCGGTAAGCCCAATACGCGCGAGCATCGCTACGTGCTTAACTTCCTCAATCGTAAGTGACATGGTCGGTCTACCTTTCGTTAAAATGACGATTTTATTATGTTAGCACTTAACCTGCAATTCATCGGTAGATTGAGTGCAAAATCCGCACAATTCAGAAGAGGTCGAGGGGTTGGCACGTAGAGGTCGGTGAGACAGTAGGGTCGGTTCTTTTTGTCACATAACATCCCATTTGTCCCAGTACTCAATAGGGATATATGTGACAAAAAGAACCGACCCTACTGTCTCACCGACCTCTACGTGCCAATAAAGAAATCCCCACTCGCAAAAGCAGGGATTTCTCATTAGGTACTATATGATTCCGTACTTATTACTCCAAAACCTACAAACTGCCTCCTAGCGATACGTAAAGATGAGTGCTGGTGATGTAGTCACACCAGTAGGCTCAGCGCCAAAGGTCGTCGGATCGGGGTTGCCTCCAATCACAATATCAGAATAGTGCATTCCAGCCTTGGCAACACCTGCCGGACCGGCGGTCCATGCAGGCTCTGATGCGAATGGATCATCACTCAAGAACAGACGATTGGCGATCGTCGTAAGTGAGATCTCGTCGACTGGAACATGGCATTTCAGGCATGCGCCGTCTTTGGTGACGCCTGCGGCGAATCCGGCATTGCTCTCAACACCGATCGCGTCCTTGATGACCGTGAAGCGACCGTCAACGACCGAGCCGACAGGCTCGACGACAGGTGCCCAGGTCTCAAAGCTGAATCTGCTCTGTGCGACCGGTAGCTCGAGAGCGCTTCCTGAATACATCCACAGGTTGGTGCCATCGGCCGCGGTAGCACTTACGACCGGATCTGCAAAACCGAGAAGAGTAGCGTCAACAGAATCTGTTTTTGCTGGCCACTCGATGACCGATATGCCACCATTGGCATGCGGCCATGCAGTTGTACCGGATTTTGCTCCGATCATGTCGTGACATTGGTCGCAACCGTATGCACGGGAGCGATCTGCTGCCTCACCACCGGCGGGAAGGGTCGCGTTTCCACGATAGCCTCCACCGACTTGACCGGGATGGCAAGGACCGCAAGGGGTTGCGCCACTTGCCGGATTAGCTCCGGCGGCAAACATGGTGTTCAGTGACGCTCCTGAGCTCATGGACAGGCTTGACCCAACACCGGGAGTAGTACGGTGACCGGTTGCGCCGACCAGATTGACCCCATCGGTCAAACGCCAGTCAGCAAAGCCCCAGTAGTTCACCGAGTACATCGAGGTGTTATGGCATCCGCTACGTGAACACGTGAAACCGGCAGCATTCGCCTTGACGGCAGCCATCTCAGCCAATGAAGCTCTGTCACCCGTGTCAGCATTGGTGACCGGAGTCCAGGAATTGGAAGCACCACGCCAATCGTTATAGCCGGCACTACCTTTCTCCATCAAGAACACTCCGGTGAAACCAATATCACTAAGGTTACCCGCGGCGACCTCAAAAGCGATATTGTCATCGCTCTCAAAGGCATCGCCCAAGAGATAGATATTCATCCCGAAGTACTTGGATGAAGTATTCCCGTGAACGCTTCCTGTGTGACACATGACACAGCCACCGCTTTGGTGAGCGCTCTTCTCGCTGGGATCATCAGGCCACTCGATCGGCTTGTTGGTCGCCACAGAACCGTTGGTGCCGTGGCAGTTCAAACAGGCACTTCCCACACCGGTCAACATCGGATCGATGGGAGTTCTGCCTGCCCCTACGAAATCTTTCGGGATCGCACGGTGCAAGCTATGGCATACCGCACATTTCGTGGTTGCGGTGACATATCCACCATGGGGATTCCCGAAAGCGGCTTCGTCCAGATACCAGGTGAACTCTTCGGCTTGCGCCGGATCGTTCCACACATCATCCATCTGCTCGAGAGCACTGGACCATGCGAGATAACCCGGGGCATCTGCGCGCTCAGGATTAACCAATTGTGCACCAGCGAACGGTGCAGGACCACCAGGATAGGAATCCGCGCCAGCGACTACTGCAAACGAAAAGACGAACAGTAGGACCAGCGCAAGAATTGCTAGTTTTTTCATGTGGTTTTCTCCTTTATATGGTTGTAATAAGTACGATTGCTTGCTCATTTGTCTACACCCCCCTCCGAATGAGACATCAATCAGAACTAACGACTTATGTCGTCTCGTACATGGTAGCATAATCGCTTCATGTATTCTACATATTTCTCGTGGAATCATCTCGTTTTGTGGTCCTCACAGAACCGAGCAGAAGAGCCGAGGACCCTAGAGCGATCCGCGCGCGTGACACAAGAAACAATCGGTCGCTCCCCTGGTCGAGGATCCATCATGGCAGGTGAAGCATACGGTCACATCGAGACCTCGTGTGTGCTCCGGATGACCACTGGAGCTCATCGCTATGAATTCTTCGGGGTGCGGCATACGGATCCCGTGACATGAGTCACACGGTCCGGGATCATGGCAGCGATAACACGATCGGCGCGGATCGGTGTTGGCGAGTAAATGAGACGCATAATTCCACTGCGCGCCTTTAGCTACCGTCAAAGGATGCTTCAGGTGGCACTTGGTACACGTTGCTGACGCAGTCTTGTCGTTATGGCAGTTCAAACATACTTCCATACCTCGATCAGGCAATCCGATCTCTTGTGCCTCATTGAAGGCATGGCAGACCAGGCACCCCATGCCTGCCTCGAGAGGTTCAATATGCGACATACGAATGACGGAGAGCTCTGATGGAGCAGTCTCGATTCTTATATTCTCTTCGTGGCAACGGAGACAACTGGCTGAAGTCACCATCCCATAACTACCTGTGTCTGAATCCGGACGCGCCAAACCTCCGGCGACATGGGTCAGACGCATCGCCGCGTTGGTTGAGTAAGCTTGCACAAATGAACCCGTCTCATGGCACGCGGTACACGCGAGCTGAGCATGATCACCGTCTTGCACACTTTCGGTATGACCCGAGATCTCATGACACGCCAGACAGAAGGTCCGTGACTGGGTCGCCGCCCCGAAACTGGCGATCAGCGCCCCTATCCCTGCGATCGTCAAGATGAATCGCAAAGACCGTCCTGCCCAGATCTGCTGGACGCTCCTCAACGGTTCGGGGGCGTCCTCGACCGGGATCTTCTCGATGACCTCGCCTTCGTCATCATAAAGGACATAGTTGAGGCGATTGGTCCGGTCCCTTGAGAGGAGTAACCATGCCAGGACCACTGAGATCACGATGATGAGCGCAACGATGGTCAGAATAGAGAGACCGATGAAGAACGGCAGTGGGTTGGTCCTCGGATCGAGGATCGCCTCTCTGATGATACTGAGACGTTCGGGAAGTTCATCGAGCGAGATCGTCGAAAGTGAGTCCACCAGATTGCGCACTATGTCTCGGATACCTTCGAACATGATCTAAAAGGTCGCACCTCCCGGATGGATATGAGCGCTGTGGCACGCGCTACAATCGTCGTCCAGATGACACTTGTCACACACTTCTTGGGATACCTGCCTCGTGATCGCGCTGTGCTCGTTGAGGAACCCGTCAGGATGAGGCATCTCAATACCATGACACCCATCACAGAACGCCTGCTCACGGTGGCAGGTCCCGCAACGATTCTGTTCATCTTTGGCTACCGAGCCGTGCTGGGACACGATGATCCGACTGTCATGAGGGACAAGATCACCATGGCAGCGCCCACACATCGTGTTATCGTGGCACGCACCACAGGTCCCGACATCTCCGAGACCATGGGTATTTTGCCAGTTCGCGCCGTGTACGAGGGAGAATGAGGAGCGCGCCGCTTGGGACAGGGGTTGGAAGCGCCCACTGTGGCATTGCTCACAACCATCTTCAGAATAGACATTCCTGCTGACATGACAGCGCAAGCATTGATTCATCGAATACTGCGAGGTCCAAGAGTCGATCAGTTCATGACCCACCCCGCTGTGACAGACGACACAGCGCAACCCGCTGGTGCATACTTCATGGTCTATCCGGATACCACGGGCGTCGACTATCCGCGCGTACTCTTCGGCTTTATGGCACGATACGCAATGACTATTGGAGACACTGCTCGTATCTGCTATGAACGGAGACCACGACAATCTCATGTCGTACATGACGGTCACTTGGTATGCCAGCCTCTCTCTGACAGAGGTACCTCCGTGACATGTGATACAGGGTTGGCCTGCATGAGCCATATGGCTTTGTGAGGACGCGATCTCATCGTGGCACCCGGAGCATGATGGCCTCCATGCCAACGCGAGCGCGCCGGGCAGGAGAGCTAGGCATAAGAGTGCCAGAAGCGCGATCGCGATCGCGATGATAAGTATGTTCTTGCTATTTTTTATAGCGTTCCCCTTCAATGAGCGTCGAGTTCGTCACCGCACTCTTCGCGGAGCCCTCTTTTCCGGCGATCAGCTCTTCTTTGTAGCCTTCCATCGACCTCTCGGCATCTTCGAACTCATTCTTTTCGCGAATACGACGACTCAGCCACTTATAGAAAGCCCAGATGAGCAGCATGAGCAACAGTATTATGAGGGGCCAACAGCACGAGCGAGCGATATCACCGAGCATACGTCGCGCATCGCTGAGCCAATCGCCTCCAGACCCCGGAAGTCGGATGATCTGGATACGTCCGCGCATCGGCTCGGTCAGGACGAACGTATCGGTCGCCTTTTCATAGTCGATGTCGTTTGGGTAGTACAGATACCCGTCCTCGTATCCGAAAGCACCCCATTTGTCGATGAACGATCCATCCTCAGCGTTGAATGCCGCGATGGAAAAATCAAGATTATCGATAATGATGATCCTGCCTGCGCCATCGATCGTGAGCCCCATCGGGAGTTGCATCGCAGAGGGCCAACGCTCACGGATCTCTTCTTGGTTTATGGGTTGTCCGCTGGCAGGACTTCTATTCGCGGGATAGCCGAGTTCAACGATCCAGATGCGATTTCCCACGCTGTCGTATTTACTCAGGCGATTGTTGTAGGTATCGACGACGTAGATATTGTCATCATCATCGAAGGTGAGTCCCTGGACTCCGTCGAAGTCGTTCTCACCTTTCCCGATCTGCCCTACGACTCCCAAGAGGTTCCCGTCCAATGAGTAGCCGGCGAAACCACCTCTCCCACCGACCACGAACATATCGCGATTCGCCGCGACCGCAGTCGGGTTCTCGATCAGGACTTCGTTCCGATATGTTTTATCCCGATTGTAAATAATGACATGATTGTAGGTCTCTTCCGTCACATATACCGCCCCGTCAGGTCCTACCGCCAGATCTGATGGGTAGATCAGGGGCTTTCCATCCGCCTGGGTCGTGATGAGATCTTTTAGCACTCCATTGTAGCCATACTTGATGACGCGTTCGTGGCGTGCATCTACCGCCCAGAACGTCTCCCCATCGGGACTGACCGCTACCGATGAAGGACCGATATCCTGTGGCTGACCTGCAATGTTAGCGCCAAGTGTATAGATCGAGCGGATCCAGGTGATGCCCTCGTTAGTGTCTCCGGTCCCCGCCGGGCGGAACAAAGCGAGGAGTCCCGCACATGCGAGAAGGAGCAACAGGATGAGCAGTACAAGAACGATCGAGAGTATGATACGTCCGCGACGATGGGCGACCGGCTCTTCCTCGAGTGCGATGTCGGCAACGTCACCTCGGAGCCCGTCAAGCCCATCAAGCCCGTCAAGCACGACACCATCATCGCCCAGACGGTCTACCGGGTCCACGAACTCCTCCGCTCTCGTCTCCTCGATGATCGGTCCGTTATTCTTATCACTCTGCGTCATCGCCTCGCCTCTATCTCTTCCAGCCCTTTGAGGATCTCTTCCTCATCAGGCAAGAACCTTTGCGCCGCTAAAAAATCCTGCTCAGCACCGTCAATATCGTTCATCCGAAGTTTCAGTTTACCGCGTGTGATAAGCGTGGATGCGTCCGTTGGCAGTTTTGAAAGGTAGTCGTCGAGCATCTCGAGCGCCTCCGCATCCCTGTTCTGCGCGATGAATATATGCGCAATATCGAGCGTGGCTTGGAAATAGTTCTGTGGGATACCGAAAGCGATCGCCCAGTTCTTTTCTCCTTCTGATGCCAACTCGGTCTCGTAAGCCTCCCAGAGATCTGCGCGCATCTTCTGAAGAAGGAGGAGCGCTTCGTCGTATTTATCTTCCATCATCAAGAGACTCGCTTCGGCGTAGGCGACCGCTTGAGTTTGGGTCATATCAAGATCAGCTACGCGAAACGCTTCAAGCTGTTTACGCGCTTCATTCATCTTTCCTGAATTTCCTAGGGCGATGATCAGCCGAGACCAACTCTCGGGATCCTGATTCGCTTCGACTATTGATTGATATTGAGCTATATCGGCATCTTGGGAAGTTTGAGGAGAGAATGCCAAGGGTAGCACGCCGGTGACCAGCATCGATACCAGCGTCATCAGTCCACCGATTATCACCAACACGACGAGTACCCCAAGGACCCGTACTACCGGATCCGACCACATTGAGGAATCTTCGCGCATTTGACTTCTAGATGCCATTATCATCCCGACTGTCTAGCTGAGATACTCGACTCACTTATGGAATATCATATCATCTGCTTTGTGCCTCATGTTATAGATCTACTCTCTTATGCGTAACACCTGACGTACAAAACAATACGTAAGTCATTTCTGAGCTGCGAACACATGTTGTATCTTCGCTTCGATCTCTTCGGCGTTTTGTGCATGAGGTCGATAATATCGAGTGAGCGCTTTCAGCTCTCCGGTCTTCTCATCGATATATATGGCACAAAAGCGTGGGCAGAAAAGTAGGGCTATCGAGAGCGCAAGCGTCGTAAGTACCGCGAGGGAATACAGATAGGGGACCGACCAGTCGTCCACGACCCTTAAGAGCAACGCGCTGCTCAGGCCATCAAAACGGATCGCTTTCCCCTCAGCGATGGAGTAGGTCTGCCCTACTCTTATCAGTTCAGGGTCCCCCAAAGCCCTCATCTCCTCATCGGCGATCCACATGAAGCCATAAGCGTCCTGCATTTTTCCTGCGACTGGTTCACCGTCAACGATGCTCGGCATCAATTGAAAGACCGCATAAGGGGTATCCGGATCCTCGGTCGAAATACGGACCGGCTGGAATA
>WRDL01000011.1 GCA_009784095.1 Coriobacteriia bacterium
CACTTCTCCCGCATCTTGTTCTCGACTTGGGATCCAAGGGGAAAGTTCATTACATCGAGAGCACCACGCACATACAGACCGGTACCTCCGCACAAGATCGGACACTTTCCTTGCGCACGGTAATGATCAATCAGCTCTCGTGCATAAGTCTGGAACTCTGCGACGCTGTAGGGCTGATCGAGATCGATGATATCGATACCATAATGTGGCGCATGCTGTTCACTTTTTGGTATTTTCGCGGTCCCGATATCTAGACCTTGGTAGATTTGCATCGAGTCTGCAGATATTACGCAGGATCCGAATTGTTGAGCCAGTCTATCAGCCAGAGTGCTCTTGCCGGAGCCGGTAGGACCGACGACGGCTATCACGAATGGGTGGTCCAATTCCCTTGCCATCAGTTCTCTTCCGGATCCGTTTGACTCAACTCTCCGGTGATATACCAGGTGTGGGCGCCAGTGATCGCGACCTCGGTTTCGAATCCCTCCCATTGTTCAGCGCTTGTGTGCTCGGGTAGCACAACGTGTACGACCTTGTTGTGACGATCTCGCCCCACCAATACGTTCTCATCGCGTTTTGAGATACCTTCGAAGAGGACCGAAGCTTTTGTTCCTCTCAGCGATCTGCTGAACTCCAATGCCTGAGCTTGTACCTCATCGACAAGTCGCTCGAATCGTCGTTGGGAAACAGCGTCGGGTACCTGCCCCTCCAGGGTCGCGGCAGGAGTTCCTTCGCGTGGTGAATAAATGAAAGTGAACGCGCTGGAGAACTGAGCGGCCCGAACCACTTCGAGAGTGTCTTCAAAGTCATCTTCGGACTCACCAGGGAAACCTACGATGATATCGGTCGAAAGTGCAATACCGGGCATCACCTCACGGACACGATCGATCAATTCAAGATACTGCTCTTTGGAGTAACGGCGATTCATCGCCTCAAGTATCGCGGTCGATCCCGATTGGACCGGTAGATGAAGATAGTCCAAGATGTTATCGTGACGCGCCATCATGGCGATAGTGTCATCATTGAGATCCTTGGGATGACTCGTCGCAAAGCCGAGCCGTGAGATACCTCCCAGAGCGATCTTATCAAGAAGATCGGCAAATCGCGGCTCACCGTAGAGGTCGCGTCCGTAGCTGTTGACATTTTGACCGAGTAGCGTGATCTCTTTAACTCCCGCGTCGACCATTTGTTTCGCATCATCGACGATGGTTTCGAGCATCCGGCTTTTCTCTTTCCCGCGCACGTAAGGTACAACACAGTAGGTACAGTAGTTGTTACATCCGGTCGTTATCGGAAGCCACGCATGAAATGAGGATTCCGGCACGCTCGGTAGATCTGCAGAGAATTCATCAACACTATCATCGAGGATCTCCACTTGAGTGATCGACTCATTGTAGGCACGTTCGATCAACTCAGGCAGACTCGAAATATTGTGGGTACCGAATACGACGTCAATATGAGGGATCTGCTCGATGAGCTTCTCCCCATCCCGTTGGCCGATGCACCCTCCAACTGCGATGATCGGAAGCCCTCTGTTCCTTTTCTTAAGCGTCTTGAGACTCGAAACCTGACCGAACAGCCTCACGTCAGCTTTCTCGCGAACACAGCAGGTCATAAAGATCACCGCATCGGCTGCACCGACTTCATCGACCGGTTCCATACCGTGTTGTTGCAAAAGACCGGCGATGCGCTCACTGTCATGCTTATTCATTTGACAACCAAAGGTCTTTAGATGATAGGTATGGAGCATAGTCTAAGACTTGTATGAAACGTAGAACTTGATGGCGGTGCGTGTTTGCCCATGTATGTCGATCTCGGCGAACGACGGAGTGCATATCAAGTCGAGTCCGAGCGGAGCCACAAACCCGCGCGCGATCGCGATCGCCTTTACTGCTTGATTCAGCGCACCAGCACCGATCGTTTGGATCTCGACTTCTCTGTCAGCTTTGAGGATACCCGCAAGTGCTCCCGCAACCGAGTTTGGGTTACTCTTTGACGACACTTTGAGGGTCTGCACTACACGACTCCTTCGACCGAAATGATTCTGCAATTAGACTGCTGCGATACTGCTTGTAGTCGTTGCTAGTCATTATATGACACTTCACCCGCGTTTTTAATAAAAAAGCCGCCATCTACCCAGTTTACCGCGTGCAGATCCTTTCGATTGAGCGGAGCGTTGGGGAGTCTGAATCGTTTTTGCTCAGTTATTGTTTATCAAAGTTGAACCGCGCACGAATAGTCTCTCCTGATTGACGAACTTCGACACGATCGACCAGATCAAGATAATACTTCTCTCCGAGCTTATCGAACGCCTTCTCAAGATCGAGGCGGAACGCATCAAGGTCGTCTGGGCTCATTTTTAATCCACGCGCATCCCGATCCAGATCAGCCTCTGTGATCCCTACCACGTCTTGACGTTCTTCGTAAGTATCATGCAATTGGATGTTGATACTCTGTACCGGTGCAATCTGCTTCGAGATGATCCGATATGCCGTGCGCTCACTGATAACAAGTCCCACATCTTTGGCCACCTCTTGTAGCTCAATTGCCTCATCTGCCCTGCTCAAAGCACTTCCGATCCACTCGTGTTCATCTGAATGATGAATTGTCGCAGCAATCACCGGGATGGAGCCATAAAAGACGTCCACATCAGGATGTTCGAGCACGAACTCGACGATCGTTCGAATGATGTTGTGCGGTCCCCGCACCTTCTCATGGTCATCGCCACAGATCAGGGTCGGCCAGGTCGATTGGTCTGCGCGTTCTTCCAGGTAGGAGGTGTCGATTTCCACATTGATCGATGATCCTTGTTCTCGTATGCTCTTTGCTACCTGTGCTGAGAGAGCGTTCGCTCGAACGGAGTACAGCGCCATTCCACGTCCGTGTACACCCCATTCATCGACCTGTAGAGTCTCAAGTTTACTCGTCACACGTGGCTCGAAGATCCGTTCCCACATGCTCGGTTCGATACCGACCCCGTCATCAAGAACGACCAGCGTTCTGCAGGTCCCGCGTACAGCGGTCGCAACATAGACGGTTCGAGCTTGAGCATCCCGTGCATTACGTAAAAGCTCGATAACTACACTTTCGACATTTCGGATATCATGTTGTGCTTGTCGGCGCTGAGCTTCTGAGACAGCCAATCGGACATAGCCGTTCCCGAAATCCTCATCAATGCTACGGACTTCCTCACCTACGATCGAGGTAAGGAAGTCCATCGTTTCATCCATATGAGGACGCGCCATCATCGTCCTGCTCGGTTACTTGGCGTAATCTATAGCTCGGCTCTCACGCACCACCATGATACGTACCTGACCGGGATACTCCATCTCCGCCTCGATCTGAGAGGCGATATCACGCGCCAGAACGACGGCTTCGTCATCGTCGACCGTCTCCGGTTGCACCATGACACGGATCTCTCGACCCGCTTGCATCGCATAGGTCTTTTCGACTCCGGGATGAGCATTGGCTACCGCCTCGAGCTTTTCAAGACGTTTGATATAGCTTTCGAGTGTCTCTCGACGTGCGCCGGGACGAGCCGCGCTAATGGCGTCTGCTGCCATCACAAGCACCGCTTCTACCGATTGGCACTCAACGTCTCCGTGGTGCGCCTCGATCGCATGAACTACTGCAGGGGGCTCACCGAGGCGTCGAGCAAGATCTGCGCCGATAGAAGCGTGTGTCCCCTCGATCTCGTGGTCGATCGCTTTTCCGAGGTCATGGAGAAGTCCTGCACGCTCGGCAAGCGTCACATCAGCGCCCAGCTCATTTGCCATCACACCTGCTAACCATGACACCTCGAGTGAGTGTTTCAGTACGTTCTGTCCATAGCTGCTCCGATATTTCAGCCGACCAAGCGTTTTGAGGATCTCTGGATGGAGATTGTGGACACCCGAGTCATAGCTTGCTTGCTCTCCTGCTTGGTTTACCAATTCGTTAACGGTCTTTTCTGATTTCGCAAACATCTCCTCGATTCGCGCAGGGTGTATGCGCCCATCTTGGATCAGTGACTCGAGTGTCATTCGCCCGATCTCGCGGCGCACTGGGTCGAAACTTGATATAACGACCGCCTCCGGGGTATCGTCGACGATCAAATTGATACCGGTGATCTGCTCAAAAGCGCGAATATTGCGACCTTCACGGCCGATCAGGCGACCTTTCATATCGTCATTTGGTAAGTGAACGACCGAGACGGTCGTCTCAGCAGTATGGTCTGCGGCGATACGTTGGATAGCAAGACTCACTACGCTACGCGCGCGTTTGTCCGCCTCTTTTTTCGCTTGCTCCTCAGTGTCGCGTATGATCGCTGCCGCGTCACGTTTACAGTCCTCAGCAACCTTGTCCAACAACTCGGTCTTGGCCTCTTCTTGTGTCATTCGTGCGACACGCGCAAGCTCTTCGGTCTGCTTCGTCACCGCTGCCTCGACCTCGCGCTCGCGTGCCGCAATCTGACCAGCCGCGCTTGAGATCTGATGCTCACGTTTATCGAGCGCCTCAGCACGCCGGTCGACCGACTCCTCGCGATGGCCCAAACGATTCTCGATCGCAGTAATCTCCTTGCGACGCTCTTTCTCTTCCTTGTTCGCTTCTTGACGTTGCTTGATTATTTGATCCTTTGCCTCGAGCAGTGCTTCCTTTTTAAGCGTTTCTGCTTGCTTTCTCGCCTCGCTGAGTTCACGCTCAGCCTCATCGGCGGCAAGATTTGCCTTCGCATTGATCACATAGCGGTTCAAAGCATAGCCAAGGGCAAGTCCGATGACAGCTGCGATTGCAAAACCGATAAAGTCCATGATAGCCATGGTCATCGCCCTCCTTTCCGTTGCGCCCTTATGACGCGTAAACATTCATCGAATGTAATACACACGGAAACGCGATTCAGTTGACTACTGAACGTTACGATCTACTTACTAGATGAGTATCCCAAACTTGCATAATGTGAATATATCTATCTAATCTCGAGGTTTCCCTCTGCAACATGCAATTTCCGTAGCTACAAAGATACCAGTTTAGGACTCCATGCGTCAAGTAACGCCGTTCGCATCAGCCTGTCATTTTTGCATGAGCATTGGCTATCGACGTGCAAACCGCTTCGAAGAAATAGATCAACGGGACCCTTCTGCACAGATATCTTATAAAAATAAAACTCTCACGAAATGAATGCGCATGCGTTCTTTCGGCATCCTCACCTTTCTGGCGCTCGATTCAGCCGACACTGCGCGACATAGCCCTGCGAGCGACCTCGTAGTCGAATCCGCGCGAGATGAGCCTTCTGAGAGCGCGTTGGCGCTGCTTGTGATCCTCGAGATCGAATCGCTCGATGCAAAGGCGTGCACGCGCGTCGATATCGAACTCCTCCTCTTCGATATACGTATCGATCGCCGCGTGTGCGATATCTTCGCCGATTCCTTTCAGTGCAAGTTTCTTTTTGATCACATAAGGGCCATACCCCGCATTGAGTCTGCTCTCACAGAACCGATTTACATAGCGCTCATCATTGACCAGATCAAGCTCGGTCACATGCGTAATGATCCCATCGATAATCCCTTGTGGATAACCATCCCAGCGCAGGCGCTGCCTGAGCTCATAGACGGTATAATCGCGATGCGCAATAAGAGCGAGGGCCCTCTTCTTGCACTGCTCGGCAGAAGTGGATTCGAGGATCTCCTTAAAACATTCGCTTTCTTGAGTTGTCTCACAACCATCCGGAAACTGCACCTCGGCTCCCTCTTCCAGCCGCAAGGCTTTTACGACCGCTTTCGAGGTGGTCAGTTCAGTCCCGTTATCAAAAATGATCTGTTTTGCGCGCCTCTTAGCACCGGTGTCAGAGACTGATACGACTTTCATCGCACTTTAACTATGCTTTCTTCTTTTCCGGCTCGAGGATGATGATCTCTTCTTCGCTTGTAGTGTCTTTTTTCTCTTCACCTTTTACGGAGTCTTTTTCGGGGGTTGCGAAGCCCTCGGTGCTCAGACCAAGGCTCTCGCGAACCAAACCTTCGAGTTCATTGCGTAAATCCAAATTCGTGCGAAGCGTCTCTTTGGCGGCCTCCCTACCTTGGCCAAGACGGATATCACCGTAGGTGTACCACGATCCGGACTTCTTGATGATCTTTTCCTCTACACCCATATCGAGGATCGAACCTTCTTTGCTGATACCCTCGCCATACATAAGATCGAATTCTGCGATACGGAACGGCGGAGCGACCTTGTTCTTGACCACCTTCGCTCTCACGCGGTTGCCGATGATCTCTTGTCCCTGCTTGATTGAGTCGATACGTCGCACATCGATGCGCACCGTCGAGTAGAACTTCAG
Source organism: Coriobacteriia bacterium (assembly GCA_009784095.1). Taxonomy (GTDB): domain Bacteria; phylum Actinomycetota; class Coriobacteriia; order WRKU01; family WRKU01; genus WRDL01. The sequence goes on from WRDL01000011.1 coordinate 6,311, forward strand.
TGCACGGCCACCCGAGGTCGTCTCGGGGCTTCCGAACATCACCCCTATCTTCTCACGCAGCTGGTTTATGAAGACGCAGGTCGTCTCTGACTTCGAGAGCGAACCTGCAAGTTTGCGCAACGCCTGCGACATGAGGCGTGCTTGCAGACCCACCGTCACATCTCCTATCTCACCTTCGATCTCGGCACGCGGTACGAGCGCAGCGACCGAGTCGATGACGATAATGTCGACGGCGCCTGACCGGACCAGCATATCGCAGATCTCGAGAGCCTGCTCACCGGTGTCGGGCTGTGAGATCAAGATCTCATCTATGTCAACCCCGAGACGCGCCGCATAGGTCGGATCGAGCGCGTGCTCCGCGTCGATGAACGCGGCGATACCACCTTGTGCCTGCGCTTCTGCGACCATCTGAAGCGCGAGTGTCGTCTTTCCCGAGGACTCAGGTCCGAATACCTCTACGATACGGCCTTTGGGGATACCACCGATACCAAGCGCTGCATCAAGTGCGATCGAGCCGGTAGGTATCGTCTTCATATCACGCATCGCTTCGCCATCTCTGAAGCGCATGATGGCGCCTTTTCCGAATTTCTTTTCGATCTGCTCCCGGGTCACGTCGAGCATTTGTTCTCTGTTGGTGTCCATGTTGCGTCGTCTCCATTCCCGGTCTCATACGTCATGCATCTCTACCGTATACGAACATTTGTTCGTTGTCAATAGATTTGACAGGTCTGTCAAAACACTGCTGTCAAACCCCGTTCGTTTACCGTTATAGCTTAGCTGAGGGGTGGTTCAGAATGGCATCGGTAAGTAACGAGATGGCAACGTGAGCAGCTTGCTGGCGGATCTCGTTTCGGTCCCCCACGAAGTTGAACTTCTTCTCGTCGACTTGGCCGCCGACCGACCAGGCTACCCAGACACGACCGACCGGTTTGCCTGATGCTGATTTGGGACCGGCTTCTCCGGTGACCGCGACCGATGCTTTCGTATCGAATAGCTTATTGACACCTCGGACCATCTCTTTAGCGCACTTGCGCGATACCGCTCCGCGTTCCTCTATCGTCAGGAGTGCCACATTGAGAACATCTACCTTGACTTGATCGGTATAGCAGATAACGCCGCCTCTGAAGTAGCTCGACGCTCCCGATATCTCCGCAAGGGTCGATCCGACCAATCCCGCTGTCAGTGATTCAGCAACCGAAACGCTTATCTTTCGTGCCCGGCACGCATCCTGCAGCGCTTGCGCTGCTTCTGTTAATTGACGTTGGTCCATGGCCCGACCAATACTTTTGCTGCGTTCTTGAAGTAGTCGATCATCGACATGATGGTCATCAAAAGTGCTCCTCCCATGAAGAACCAGGAAACTGAAGCGTACCATACTTGAGCGGTGTGATCGATATTACGGTACCATGCTGACCCCATAATTATGAAGAGCACGATCGCAATGACCTGCAGGAGCGTTTTTATCTTTCCATACCACGACGCCGCAATCACGAGACCTTCAGCTGAGGCGACCATGCGCAGGCCACTGATCACGAACTCACGTGCGATGATGATCAGCGCGACCCAAGCTGGCAGGATCCCGATCTCGATGAGCGCAAGTAACGCGGCGGTGACGAGCAGTTTATCGGCGAGCGGATCGACTATCTTGCCGAACGTCGTGATCTCACCACGTGAACGAGCAATGTAGCCATCGACGCCATCGGTCGCTGCTATGACCGCGAACACGATCGCTGCGGCCCATGGTCGGATCTGATACAGAAGCCCCGTCGAAGGAAAGTAGCGTGGCCAATCGACCAGGAGAACGATCAGGAAGACCGGGATGAGGAATATGCGCGCCATCGTCAAGGTATTGGCATACCCGAACTGCGCTATCATTCCTTTTGAGCCCTGCTGACTCACTCTACCCTCTCCCCTTCTAGGTCATAGAGAAATGTATCATCGATGCGAATTGGTACTATCATACCCGATTCGAGGACGTCGTCTCCATTTGTGCGCAACGTCACGATCCCATCGATATCCGGTGCTTGCCCAAAGAAACGTCCCTGCCACAGACCTTCTTCGTCATGTCCTTCGATCATGACCTCCACGACCCTGTCGATCCAGCGATCCATTCTCTCGAAACAGATCTCTTCCGCGATCTCTTGCAGCTCATTGGCGCGGGTCGAACGCGTACGTTCATCGATCTTGTCCTCGCACTTCGCGGCGATCGTTCCATCCTCAGGCGAATAGGCGAAGACCCCCACATAATCGAAATGCGCGTGCCGAATGAACTCGCTGAGTTGATTGAATTCTTCTTGCGTCTCGGATGGGTACCCGACGATCAAAGTAGTTCGGATGACTGCATCCGGAAACCGAGAACGAATAGTATCGATCATATCGAGAAATCGTATACCGTCACCGGTACGACCCATCTCTTTTAGTATCCGACCGCTCGAATGCTGAAGTGGGATCTCGAAATAACGACAGACTTTCTCATGCCTCTCATAACAGTCGAGCAACTCATCGGTCAGTCCATCGGGCTGGACATACATGATACGAAGCCATCGCAGATCCTCGATATCTGCCAGCGTGTCTATCAGGTCGACCAGCGTGACCTCAGATTCGAGATCCTTGCCGTAACGACCGGTATCTTGTGCGACCAGAACGATCTCGCGGGCGCCGGTCGCGACGAGTCCTCTTACCTCAGCGGCGATCTGATCGATCGGACGACTCGTATAAGGACCACGGATTGAAGGGATCGTACAGAACGAACACTTCCGATCACACCCATCAGCGATCATGACATACTCGCTCGGTCCATGAGCCGTACGCACAGATCCCGTGTTGTCCGATGGATCTGTCGAATAGTTGCTCCCTGTTAGCGCATCGAGATGCGCGATCAGGTCATCCTCATCCTTAACGCTCAAACAAAGTGATACTTCTTCGAGCTCATCACTCAGATCATCACCATAACGGCTTGCCAGACAGCCGGTCACCACCACATGACGGGATCGATCTTGCGGTAACCACTCGCGCACCATCTCAAAGATGCATTCGAGCGACTCCTCGGTCGCGCTCGTAATGAAACCACAGGTATTGATGATCGCGATATCGGCTTCCTCGATGTGGTCGACATATTCATAGCCGGACGCATCGATAAGCGTGCGCATCCGCGCAGTATCAGCCTCGTTCTTAGGGCAGCCCAGGGTTATGAACCCGATGCGTATCATTACCCTTTTCTAGCGATAGTTCACGTACTGGAGTGGGATATCGTAATCTTTCTCCTTGAGGAACGCGATGATCTCTTGCAAAACATCGCGAGACGGTGAGGATACGCGCAGTTTGTCTCCTTCGATCTGGGTCTTTGCTTTGAATTTCTCACCCTTGATATCTTTGTTTATCTTTTTGAGAAGATCTTCTTCGATACCCGAGATTATCGTACCGATATAGCGGACATTTCCACCGGAAGCTGCTTGCGGATCCGACCAGCGCACCGCTTTGAGATCGACTTTGCGGCGGACGAGCTTGCTCCCCAGTATATCCTTGACCTGTCCTGCGACAAAATCGCTCGGTGCAGTCAGCGTGAGAAGCTCGTCACCCTTGCTGAACTCGAGCGTCGCGCCGCTTCCTTTCAGGTCATATCGTTGGCGAAGTTCGCTCGTGGTCTGGTTGAATGCGTTGTCGATCTCCATCAGATCGACCTGTGAGACCACATCGAAACTATTATCTTTTGCCATAATGGTGTTCTCCTTCTGTTGGGTGCACGTTCTATGCTACCGCAGATCTTTGGGAGTCGTTCTAGTTCTCCGCATCGCCGCTCACTGCATCATTCGTGTCGTCTGCCTGGCTAGGAATACTCTCTTCGGCACCTTCGACAGTATCGGTAGACTCCTCACTTCCATCGACCGCTTCGGTCGTGGTCGTTTTTTGTTGTGGTTTGGGAGTATTCGTCGAGTCGGTGAACACGAATGTCGAAAGTGCCCACACCAACGCTCCTGTGATGATGATGGCAGCCAGTAGTGGCCAGATCACCTTCCAGGGGATCTCGTTGCGATCGGTCGAGGCACGATTGGTGTGTTGAGCCCTCTCGAGTGGACCTCTCCCCTTCTGAGGTTCGGTCGCCATCTCTTCGGCGATCTGGGCTGCCAGCACATTACCGTCAAGACCGAGGAACTGCGCATAGGAGATGACGAAACCCTTGGTGTGACCCAGCGAGGGCAGCGCATCATAGTCGCCTTCTTCGATCGCGGTCAGGAACGCCTGGCGAATATGAGTATGCTCTGATATCTCGACCAAGGAGATGCCACGATGGTTGCGTTCTTCAAGGAGTATTTCACCAACTCGTTGCATTGCTCATCCCTCCCGCATTCGCGATCTTACTAGACCGTCTCCCACTCTTCGTACTCTTCTTGCGTCTCTTCATAGTCTTCGTCGGGATGCTCGACCGTGTGCCTGACGCGTGCGAGCATCTCGGCATCGACCATAAGTTCACGTGGCTTCGACCCGTCGGGCGGCCCGACGATGCCGTGCTCTTGGAGCATGTCCATGATGCGCCCAGCGCGCGCATATCCCACTTGGAAGCGACGCTGGATCGAGCTGGTCGAGCCGAATCCTTGTGTCAGCGCCAATTCAGCGGCGTCCCACATGAGTGGATCGACCTCGCGGCCTCCTTCGCCAGTGATCAGACCCGAGCTGCCGATCTCGACGGTCAGGATATCTTCATGATACTCAGGTCTTCCTTGCTCCTTGAGGAAATCGGTCACACGATCGATCTCTTCCTCCGACACAAAGCAACCTTGAATACGCTTTGGTTTGGCCCACGCCGGTGTCGAGAAGAGCATGTCACCCAAGCCGGTCAAACGCTCGGCACCCGGTTGGTCGAGAATGATCCTCGAGTCCATGCTGGTCGCTACAGAGAACGCAATACGGTTGGCGATGTTCGCCTTGATAAGTCCGGTGATGACGTTGGCTTCAGGGCGCTGAGTCGCCACGATCATATGTATACCGGCGGCTCGTGCAAGACCGGCGAGCCGCGCGATCGAGGATTCTACCTCTTTGGCGGCCACATGCATAAGGTCGGCGAGCTCATCGATGACGATGACCAGATACGGCATCTTCTCCGCCCACTCCGGTGCCTTTTTACTATTGAGCAGCGCATCGTAAGCACTGATATCCTTCACTTTTGCACGTTGCAATACCTTGAGACGACGGTCCATCTCGGCACACGCCCATGCGAGCGCGGATGCAGCCTCCTTCGCCTCAGTCACTACCGGTACATAGAGGTGCGGGACATCGTTGTACTGAGCCATCTCGACTCGCTTAGGATCGACCAGGATGAGGCGGACCTCAGTGGGAGTCGCTCGCATCAGGATCGAGATGAGCATCGCATTGAGCGCGACCGATTTGCCTGATCCGGTCGTACCTCCGACCAGCAGATGGGGCATCTTGGCCAGATCACCGGTGATCGACTCTCCTGCCACGTCTTTTCCTATACCGAGCAGAAGCGGTCCGCCCACATCGGGAGCAGGCAGAACATCGCCGAGCGTGACCGATGAGCGTTTCGTATTGGGTACCTCGATGCCGACGTACTTCTCGCCCGGGATCGGTGCGAGAATGCGGATGACCGGCGCAGCCAGTGCGAGCGCCAGATTGTCGTTGAGTTTCGTGATCTGATTCAGACGAGTGCCTTGCGCTATCTCAAGCTTGAACAGTGTCACGGTCGGCCCGGGTACCCAACCTACACAGCGGGCAGTAACATCGAATACACCGAGTGTATCGACTATCGTATCAGCGGTCGCCTGCAGCTCGCCATCCTTGATCGCAACGGTGCGTGGATTGGTCTCAGCGCTTCGCGAGAGGAAGTTCAGGTCAGGCAACGTGAATCCATCCTCGATGATACGTACCGTGGGAGCAGGCTCTCTCTTTGGCTCATCCTTGGCCACAGTGGTGAGGACTTCGGTCGCGTCGGTAGATCTCTTCGATCTCTTGCCCTCTTCACTTATGACCGCGGTCTGGGGTTCATTGCGCTCGATAACATGGGTGAAGTCAAGATCGAGATCTTCCTTGTCTTCGTTTGCCGCATCCTTGCGTGCACGACGTGGCAGAAACGTTCCCTCCTGTTTGCCTACCCGTTTCGTCTGAGGGGGCAATTCCTTGAGCGTGTTGCGCTTAACCGTCTTCTTCTCTTGCCGTTTCGCCCACAGGTAGCGGATGAAATCAGAGAGCGAGAATCCGGTTATCAGAACACCGATCAGCACGAGCGCACCAAGTATGACACTGGCGATGATGGGTCCTGTCAGCATGTCGAACAACCATGCGATTCCTCCGCCCACATATCCGCCATAATGCCGCACCTGCTCACTATCGAGGTAAGCGTATTCCGGTGTTGCGAGCGATATCAGCGAGATGATACCGAGCAGCGAGACTGCAAGTCCCGCTCCGGTACGCCCCTCATCAGCCAGACGGGCCGGAATGAAGAATGTGATACCGAGCAAGATAAGAAGGATCGGCATAATGTAGGCACCGATACCGAACGCGATGAACAGACCGTTCGCTATCGCTTCGGTCACCACCCCGGTATCCGGCAGTATGGTCGCGAGTAAGAACACGACACCGAATACAACGATGAGCACTCCGACGATATCGGTCTTCCACTGATCGGAAGCGGTGATCTCTGTCGTCTTGCTCACCGGTTGCGATCTGCCGCGCGATGCGCGCCCTTTGCTCGTATTCTTCTTTTTCTTCGTTTCTGCCACGTATTCTGCAACCTCTCAACTCTAATGCATCGACGCTTCGATGCTAGCGTCCGATCGCCCACACCACCAATAAGACGATGCCGAGTAACGCGGTGTAGGCCCCGAACCAGTACAGTTTTATTCTCTTCAGTGTTGCGATCATCCAGCTGATCGCGAGATATCCGCTGACACCTGCGATCACAAAACCGAGCAGGCTTACCGACCACGGGGGTAGTATGAGCTCACCTTGGAGCATATCTACGCCATCCTTGAGCGCTCCGACTGCGATAATGGGGAGCCCCACCAGGAATGCGAACCGTGTCGCTTCGACGCGGGAGAGTCCTGCCATCAGTCCACCGGAGATCGTAGCTCCTGATCGGGAGAGTCCCGGAACGACCGCCAATCCCTGGAAAAGTCCGACGAGCGCCGCCTGAGGCATCGTCATATCGGAAAGATCACTCTCTTGATGTGAACGTGAGATCCACTCGGCTGCGAACAATACCAGCGTGGTGCAGAAGAATCCGCAGGCAAGCCATATCAACGAGTTGCTCATATCCTCGAGTCGCCCTTCGAGTGCTAACCCGATCGGCCCGGTGACCAGACAGACGATGATGAGCATGATGAAGAGTTTACGCTCCTTCTTCATTTCCTTATTCTTGGGGAGCCAGCACACGAGCAGACCGCGGATGTCATCCCAAAAGTAGATGATCGCCGCGATCAACGTCGCAATATGCAAAAAGAACATGAAAGAGATCCCGCCCGCCAGTTCGTGTCCGAAGATCAAATTGACGATAGCGAGATGGCCTGATGAGGATATCGGCAAGAATTCGGTCAGTCCCTGCACCAGACCGAGTATTGATGCGACCAGATACTCCACGTCGATCTCACCGCCCTACACTTCGATGATGACCGGAATGACCATCGGGCGTGATTTGGTCTTCTCATAGATCAGTTGTGAGATGCTCTCGCGCACTGATCGGCGCACGGCGTTGACCTGAGCACCATCTTCGAGCGTGCGTTTGAGCGTCTTGAGCGTGCGCTTCGTCAGCTCGTCAACGAACGAATCATCATGGAACGCCACTCCGCGTGCGATGACCTGTACGTCTCCGAGAACGGAGCGCCTCCTCATGTTGACCGTCATTATGATCGTGACCATGCCATCCTGGCTGAGATGTTGTCGGTCGCGCAACACCACATGATCGGTATCGCCGACATTGAGCCCGTCGACATATATCATCCCGTTGGGGACCGTCTCGACGATCATTGCGCCTTCTTCGTCGAACTCGAGCACCTCGCCGTTGTCCATTACGAATATGTAGTCTGAGGGGATACCGACATCGAGCGCGATCTTGCGATGCGCCATCAGGTGACGCGGCTCTCCATGGACCGGCATGAAGTACTCGGGCTGCACGAGATTGAGCATGAGCTTGAGCTCCTCGGCGGCTGCATGACCGGAAACATGGACCAAAGATGAGCCCTTGTGATAGACACGTGCGCTACGTCGCACCAACTGATTGATGACGTTGGTCACCGCCTTCTCGTTGCCGGGGACCGGGGTCGCTGACAGGATTACCGTGTCGTCAGGTTCGATCTTGATCGTTTTATGCTCACCTGCTGCTATGCGGGATAGCGCACTGAGTGGCTCCCCTTGGCTACCGGTGCACATGACAACGATCTTGTTGGGTGGAACGTTCTTAAGTTCGAATGCATCGATATAGTCTTTCTCGTCAATGTACAGGTAACCCAGCTCGCGCGCGATCGCGGTGTTCTGCAGCATCGAGCGACCGGTCACCACGATCTTGCGACCCGCATCGTGCGCCGCATCTGCGATCTGCTGGAGACGATGGATGTGGCTGGCGAATGAGGCGACGATCACTTTGCCCTCGGCCTGCGCAACGAGATTTCGGAGCTCTATTCCTACCTCGGACTCGGATTTCGTAACACCCGGCTGCTCGGCGCCGGTCGAGTCGCTGAGTAATAGGAGCACACCGGTCTTCGAGAGGCGCGCCAACTCACCATAGTCGCTGACATTTCCGTCGACCGGCGTTTGGTCGAACTTGAAATCGCCGGTATGCAAGATGTTACCAAGTGGTGTGCGGATAAAGATCGCGACTGCGTCAGGGATCGAGTGATTGATGTGGACGAAGTCAATACCGAACACTCCTCTTTTGATATGAGTCCCGGGAGTTACTTCATGCATCGGGTAGTTGCTCATCTTGAACTCGGCGAGCTTACCTTTGATAAGTCCGAGTGTCAATCTTGTCGCATAGATTGGAGGCTGGACCTTCAGATCACGGATCAGATACGGCAGGGTACCGGTATGATCCTCGTGCCCATGGGTGATGAAGATCCCTTTGAGCTTGTGCTGGTTCTCGATCACGTACGTATAGTCAGGTAGGATCAGATCGACCCCCAAATGGTCATCATCGGGAAACATCAGCCCCGCATCGATCATGATCATATCGTCACCATATTCGATGAGCGTCATGTTCTTGCCGATGACATCGAGACCGCCGAGCGGAATCACACGTAGCGTGGGCTTCGTCGGTTTCTTCCTTGGCTGCTGCTTTTTCCTAGGTTGCTGTGTTTTATTGCTTCGATTTTTGCTTTGTGCCATGTATTCTTCCTTTACGGTTTACGTTGCATTGAGCGTCTCAAGTTGAGCGTAGGTCATGTCCATCACTTCTTTGAGCTTTGCTGTCTGCTCCTTGGTCGCCTCGATGAGAGGTAGACGAAGTCCTCCTCCTTCGAACCCACCGAGCTCAAGCGCTTTCTTGATAAGTATCGGGCTGGTCGTATCGAAGAGCGCTGAGGCAAGTGGCATCAATACTTCCTCGTAACGTGTCGCTTCAGCGATGTCTCCTGCCGCGTATGAGTCGATCATGTGGCGCATCGGAGTCGGGAGTAGGTTCCCGAGCACGCTGATGACGCCGGTCCCTCCCTTTTCCATCATCGGGATCGTCATACCGTCATCGCCTGAGAGCACCTCGAATCCTTCGGGGGCTCCTTCCACGATCGTCTCCACCTGCGATAGATCGCTGTTGGCCTGCTTCACGGCGACGATGTTGTCGACGTCGTGTGCCAGACGCAAGATCGTTTCAGGTTCGATATTGGTAACGCAACGACCGGGGATATTGTAGACGATCATGGGAACATCGACCGCTGCCGCGATCGAGCGAAAATGTCGATAGAGTCCTTCTTGCGGGGGCTTGTTATAGTAGGGAGTCACCGCCATGATCGCGTGAACGCCGAGCGACTCGACCTTGCGTGCGAACGCAACACTGTCATGCGTGCAGTTATCACCGACGTTGGCGATGATCGGGGTCTTGCGATCGGTCGCGCAAAGTATCTCGTGAAACAGCGCGATGCGCTCTGCGCGATCGAGCGTCGGGCTCTCACCGGTCGTTCCGTTGATGACCAGGGCCTCATTTCCTCCCTCGACCAGTTCCGCCGCGAGTTTTCCGGCACTATCAAGTAACAAAGCACCTGATTCGTCAAAAGGGGTCACCATAGCGGTGATCAACCGCCCAAAGCGAGGCTGTGCGTTCATAACTGAAGCTCCTTACCTAGTTGATCTGTTCTGGAGTTTAATTATCTCATTCGTATAGCACACTATGCGCAAATCATCGTGCTTTGTCACACGAGCGTTGCGTAACAGCTACACGTCACTGCGCCAAGGCTTGACAATGGTGTACTCAAGTTCGACGATGCCACCGATCCATTCCTTGGTGTGCGTTAATTCGAGTGTCTTATAACGTTGCAACACATCGGTCAGACCGATGCCGTTGCCCAGCAGTATCGGTTGCAAAAAGACCCTGATCCGATCGACAAGGCCGGCATCCAGCAGCGAGGTCGCGAGTTCTGCTCCTCCACCAAGCCAGATCGATCCACCCTCTTTGAGCTTGAGACGCGCAACCGATTCCGCAGCGTCACCCCTCTCGATCAAGATATTGGGTTCGACCGCTTCGAGATCGCGATGTGAATAGACGACGACCTCTTTATCAGGGTACGGGAAGTTGCCTTCGATGCCTAAGATATGCTCATAGGTGTGTGAGCCGAGCAAGATCGTGCCGACGCTGTGATAGAACTTCTCATATCCATAATCCTCGTTCGGAGATCCGCTCATCCAGCCGACTTTGCCATCGACATCTGCGATGAAGCCATCGACACTCTGCGTCAGATAATAGACCACTTCGCGCATCGGTCACTCCTCGTCCAAAAAATTCTCGAGACCTACGATCAGCCCGCTGCTCTCACCGACTCTGCGACAAGCCAGCACCACACCGGGCATAAAAGAGGTACGATCGATCGAATCGTGACGGATCGTCAGCGTCTGACCGACATCACCGAAGACGACCTCCTGGTGAGCGACCAGTCCCGGTAGCCGTACGCTGTGGATCTCGGGGTCGCCCTCCATCATTTGCGCGGTGCGCAGCGCGGTCCCGCTGGGTTTATCGAGTTTCTTATCATGGTGCAGCTCGATGATCTCGGCCTTTTTCATGACCTTCGAGGCGTCTTGCGCGTATTTCATGAGCAGTACTGCCCCGATCGCAAAGTTGGGTGCGACGAACAGACAGGTGCTTTCGTCACCGATCGCACCGAGTTCCTCAAGCGTTTCGGCGCAAAGCCCTGTCGTTCCCACCACACAATCTATGTTGCGTGACAGTGCCTCGCGAAGGTTCACCTCGACCACATCAGGACGCGTGAAATCGACCAACACATCGGGTTTTGCCACCTCGAGCGCTTCGACCAGATCGGAATAGAATCCGCAGGTATCGCCGGCACTGCACTCTCCGACACCGTCCTTGAATGAGGGATCGATACAGGCGATCATCTCCAGATCGTCGGCGCCCTCGATCGCGTGGACGACCTCTTGGCCCATCTTCCCGTTCGCGCCGGCAACGGCGATCTTCTTCTTCATCTGCTACTCCTCATCGAATTGGTCGAAACCCTGCCCGCGATAGGGACCCACAATCGCCGTCGTCTGCGGCGCGGAGGTCGCGGCTTGCGCGACCGCGTGCACGTCATCAAGCGTCGTTCTTTCATAGAGCGCGAGCTGCTCGTCGAACGTGAGCACCTCGATCTCGTTGATCGTTGCCTCTGCGATACGAATCATACGTCGACTCGTCGACTCCAAAGAGAGCGCGAGCGCGCCCTTCACGCTCGCTTTTGCGCGCTCGAGCTCATCGGCCGTGATGTCACTAGCTCCGACCCGCATTCTTTCGCGCTCGATCTTCTCGAATACGACCTGCGCGTTCTCGGGACGGGTACCTGCATAGACCGCGAAGAGCCCTCCGTCACTGAGCAGTTGCGGATAACTATAGATCGAGTACACCAGACCTTGTTTCTCGCGCACTTCTTGGAAGAGGCGCGAGCTCATCGAGCCACCCAAGATATTGTTTGCCAAGAGCAGCGCAAAGCGATCATCGCTGCGCGCCGAGATAGTGAATTGCCCGGTGAACAGGTGCGTTTGCTCGGTCTCTTTGAACTTGAACTTGATCACTTCACTGTTGGCTCCGGGCGCTTTACGCCGCGCTTGCTTGCCACGGATCGGAAGATCGTCGAGGAATCGCTGGGCCAAGGCAACGATCTTGGCATGCTCGACATTACCGGCTGTCGCGACCACACAGTTATCGGAGTAGTAGTGTTTCTTGCGAAACGCCAGCGAGCGCTCTCTGTCGAATCCGGCGACGGTCTCTTTGGTACCGGCGATCGGAAGACCCAAGGTGCTGTCAGGCCAGGCCAGAGAGGAGAAAAGCTCGTGGGCGACGTTCTCCGGGTCGTCCTCGGCGCGTGCGATCTCCTCGATGATGACCTCGCGCTCCAACTCACACGCCTCTTGTTCGAGCGAGGCATTGGTGACCATATCGGCGAGCAGTGCGAAGACTCCCTCGAGCGACTCGTCAATAAAATCCGCATAATAGCAGGTCACCTCTTTACTGGTGAAAGCATTCTGGCGTGCGCCCAACCGATCGAATGCTTCGCTGAGCTCGCGAGCCGAATAGGTCGGAGTTCCCTTGAACATCATATGCTCCATAAAATGCGACATTCCGGCATCCGCGGCGGCCTCATCACGGCTTCCCACGTTGAACCAGATGCCCAGCGCGATCGAGCGTACCCCCTCGAAACCCTCAGTCACGACCGTTATGCCGTTGTCGAGCTCAGTCCTGTGAAAACCCACGCATACTCCTTGAGAACTTACCCATATCTTTACTATCAGCTAACTTATTTCTTTACCATTGTACGCTAGAATAGAGAGTGTCTAGTCATCAACGACAAGAGAGGGGTCCGTTATGGAATTTCTAGGTTGGCTTATACCGTTAGGTCTGCTCGCCGTTCTCGCGGTTTGGGCGGTCAGCCAGTACAACATGCTCGTTAAACTCCGCAACGCGGTAGAGGAAGCATTCTCGACGATGGATGTCTACCTCAAGAAGCGTTTCGATCTGGTTCCCAACTTGGTCGAGACCGTCAAAGGATATGCCGCACATGAGTCCGGCACCTTCCAAGCGGTCACCGAGGCTCGGTCGATGATCCAGAGCGCCACGACCACCGAAGAGAAGGTCGCCGGAGAGAATATGCTTACCGGTGCACTCAGATCGCTCTTTGCGGTCAGCGAGAACTATCCTGACTTGAAAGCGAACGTCAACTTCATGGATCTGCAGCGCCAGCTACAGTCCATCGAGACCGATATCGCACAGTCGCGTAAATTCTATAACGGCGTCGTCAAGCAGATGAACAACCGTGTCGAGATGTTCCCCTCGAACATCTTCGCGCAGATCTTCGGCTTCAAGAGATTCCCGTTCTTTGCGGTTGCAGATGAAGCCGAGCGCGAGGCCGTTGCGGTAAGCTTCGCCTAATGCAAAGGCGCGTATTCGCAGGATTCACAGCACTGCTTCTGCTGCTCTGTTGTGTCGCGTCTCTGGTGCGCCCGCTCAACGCAGGTGCGACACCTGCTGGTTATGTCGTCAATAACTATGAGGTGCATGTCGTTGTAAATCTCGACAACTCGTATCTGGTGACCGAGATCATCGATGTCGAGTTCACCACACAGCGACATGGGATCTTTAGGACGATACCGATCGGCTCGACTTCGGGGTTCCCGGCCCAGATCCGCAATCTCACGGTCGAGGGTGGTCCGTTCGAGATCGAACGCACCAGCAACCAGTGGACGATCCGTATTGGTGATCCCAATCGTTTCGCCGACCAGTACATGCGCTACATCCTGCGCTACACCTATGTTGTGGGAGATGACCATATCCCTGATTTCGACGAGTTCTATTTCAACATCATCGGTACGGATTGGGACACGTCGATCCTCAATGTGGATTTCATGGTGCAGTTGCCCGCGCCGTTTAATGTGGACAACCTCAATATAACCGCCGGCTCATATGGCTCGATCGCCAATGTAGGCTATCTGACCTACGAGGTCGACGGCACGACGATCACGGGACGCACTGTACAGCCATTGATGCCCGGAGAAGGGATCACGGTGGCCCTCGGACTTCCGGAAGGCTACTTCTCGGAGGTCGTGCCACGCCTTGACTGGACCGAGCTGATCATATGGGTCGGACTTGCGCTGTTCCCGCTGCTGACCGCGGCGGTGATCGCTTTGTGGAATATCTGGCGCAAGAACGACCAGCTGTTCCCCAGCGTCCAGTTCTATCCACCCGATGGCCTGAGTTCGGCTGATGTGGGATTCATCCTCGACGGTGTCTCGACGCCACGAGAGATAACCTCGTTGCTTATTTACTGGGCGGGAAAGGGAAACCTCAACATCGAGGAATCCTCGAAACGCCAGATATTCGGAAAGAGTACCTCGTTCACGTTCACCAAACTTAAAGACCTTGATCCGGAGTCTTCCAAGCCCTATGAAAGGATCCTTTTCAATCGTTTGTTCGCGCTCGGTGACGGCACGAAGGTCACGAGCAAGGAGCTTGAGAACAAGTTCTTCAACGATATCAGTAAAGCCCAACAAGGGGTGCGGGCGTTCTTCACCGACATTGAAGAGACGAGGATCGTGGCAAAGACCAATACTCGGTTCATGATGGTAGCCGGGCTGATCGCGTTTATCTGCGCGTTCCCCATACTATTCATGGTCACCCCGCTGGCTTCGATCTATCGCATGGGGACCCTAATTTTCATGGGTCTGGCGGTCTTCTTGGCCATCGTACTGATCATTTTGTTCTATTTACTCTTCAAGCCGATTACTGACCGCGTCCACGCGACCGCAGTGACGTGGGTCCTCGGTATCGTGGCAGGATTTTTGGCGTTCACTATCAGCGCGATCTTGATCATCTTTCCCTTCCCTTCGTACTTGGCGATGATCAGCGTCGGACTTGCGGTCCTCGCAACAGCGACCGCGGCGTGGTGCATGAGCACGCCCTACAAGCGCACTCCGCTCGGCGATGACTACATGGGTCGCCTCCTCGGCTTCAAGGAGTTCTTGCGCGTGGCCGAGAAGGACCGTATCGAGATGTTGCTGGAGGATAACCCCTCGTACTTCTACGACACACTTCCGTTCGCACTCGTCTTAGGGGTCACCAATATATGGGCTGATAAGTTCAAAGACATCGAAATGGAGCCACCGAATTGGTATGCCTCTGACGCGGCTGTGCCGTTCACGCCGCTCTTATTCATGAACTCGATGAACTCATCACTCAATACGATGAGTAACGTCGCAACTTCCTCTCCGGCGCAATCAGGTGGTACCGGCGGTGGTGGTGGCGGCGGATTCAGCGGCGGCGGCTTCGGTGGCGGTGGTGGCGGCAGCTGGTAAGAAAAAGCGTCCGATCCCCGTAGTCTCACAGACATAAAAAAGAAGGTCCGGGTATTCCGGACCTTCTTTTTCTGTCATGAGCGTGACCGAAGAGGTCGCCACTTTGACCGTTAGCGACGACGCGGTTTGCGGTCGTTA